>JAULZA010000053.1:0-2297 GCA_032117575.1 Mycolicibacterium sp. | reverse complement strand
TGATCCAGCCGGCGGCCGCATCGGCCACCAGCGGCGCGACGGCGTCGGCGAGTGCGGCGGTGCCGCCCCAGCGGACGACGTAGCCGCGGACCTGGCCTTCGAAGACGTCGCGGAATTCCTTCACACCAGCGGTAGCGGCGGTGGCGGCCGTCGGCGCAGCGGCGGCGGAAGACTGCACGGACAGTTCACGGCGGCTCACCGCGGCCGCGGCCCAGGCCAGTGGCGCGGTGACGGGCGCGGTGGGATCACTGTCGCCGCTCGGCAACGCCGGCGCACTGGACACCGCGGCGGCGGCCTTGATCGACGCGCGTTCGGAGGCAGCACCCGACGGAGCGATACGGTCACGACGGGCCGGCGCGGTGGTCGAACCGCGCTCGGATCCGCCCGCCCGCGAGGCCTCGCGGGCCGGTCCGCGGGACTCCCGCGTCGACGGCGCATCGGACGGGTTGGCGGACTCCGGGCTCTCGGCGGCGGCCAGGGGCATCGCGGCGACTGCCGCCCCCACTCCCAGTGCCAGAGACAGCGACCCGATCAGGCCGGCCGCCCGCAGTGGCCGCTTCGTCGGCCCGGCGTCGCAGCGTTTCCCGGCGGTGGCGCCAACCCCTGTGGAAGCCCCCACATTTCTTATGAACACAACGTCCTCCACCTTGCCGCCCCTGTAAGCCACGGCTAAGTAAACCACCCCTGAGCATTGACCGGGCACCGGCCGAGTGCGGATCCACGATTTGCTGCAGTTCTCGACTCTGCGACCTGCCAGCACGGCAGCGACGCGTGTTCGTGGTCGATGCGTAGCCTAAATTCGTGAAAAGGTACTGGCCCGGCTGGATGGGGTGGCCGATGCCGCGGTGGTCGGCGTGCCCGACGACCTGCTCGGCGAGGTCGGCCGGGCCTTCATCGTCACCTGCTCCGGCGCGCAACTCGACAAACACACCGTGATCGCCCACGCCCGGAAACATCTCGCGAACTTCAAAATTCCGCGATCGGTGATCTTCCTCGACACACTGCCCCGCAACCCCAGCGGGAAGATCCTGAAAATCATGTTGCGGGAGGGCGACCACACCCCGGCAAGGCGCGCGGTCGACGCCGTTCCGCAACTGAGCACGTCGCCGGCCCAGATCGCGCGGTCTCGCTTGGAACGTAGTCGCCCGCAACACCAGGGGTTGGGCGGGCCACCGGTCGGGGCGATCGAGAACTGGGTCGCCGATGTCTGGCAGGTCCTGCTCAACATCGACCGGCCCGGTCGGCGGGACACATTCATCGACCTGGGCGGCGATTCCTTTGCGGCGATAGAGTTTTCCAACATGCTCTATACCCAGTTGGGTGTGCGCATGTCGGTGGACAGCCTGGCCGACCGTCCGGCCATCGCCGCGGTGGTCGCCGGTCTGCACGCCGGGGACGGGGAGCAACGCCAACCGATCGTACGGCTACGCACCAACAGCACCAGCCCCGTATGCCTGATGACTCCCGGCATCGGTGGGCACGCCTGGATCTTCGCCGCACTGGCCAAGGCACTGACCGTGCCCTGTGACGTGCGGGCGCTGAGCCTGATGGATCTACGCGACGGCCCGGCCAGGGACATGCGGTCCCGCATCCGCTCCGAAGCACTGAACACCCTGCAACCGGAAGCAGCCGCGGGCCGACCGATCGTGGTCGCCGGATACTCATTCGGCGCCAGGGTCGCCATGGACCTGGCCTGCTGGCTGGCCGACCAAGGCGTCCCCGTCGCCAAGCCGATTCTGCTCGACCCCGATCCGCTGGACTCCGGAAAACTGGACTGGGATCCCGCCGACAACTACAAAAGCACCTCGCTGGCCTTCGCACCCGGCTCACCGGCGGCACGCCAACTCGACGCGGACCTCACGGCGGTATCCGATCCTTCAGGCGGCGTTCAGCGACGGTTCTGTTCGTCTGCCGCGATGCCGGGTGGCGTGGGTGCAGTCTCGAATGGTGGCCGACAAGTACCCGACCGCTGCGACCATCTTCGGCACCCCGGTGTCACAGATCGACAAAACGGTGCTCGAGCTCGATCACTTCGAACTCATCCGAATCCCGCATGTCGACCAGGTCGCAGACTGGCTCGACCGGGAATTAGCGAACGCCCTGTAGAAGTTCCAGTCCTCGTCCTCGGTGACCACGGCCTGGCCGATGACCTGATCGCCAGCCGGTCGCCAGTTGATCACCGACTGGACGGGGGATTTCGCGCTCATGCGCTCACCGGCCGCAGGGACACCGCGACACCGTCGGCGACGACGGGCAATGACAGCCGCACATCGGAGATTCCCACGACACCAACCGAG
>JAULZA010000052.1:0-40660 GCA_032117575.1 Mycolicibacterium sp. | reverse complement strand
CGTAACCCGGCCAACTTCTTTGCCGAGACGGAGCAAGTGGCATTTCATCCCGGGCACGTCGTTCCGGGTATCGATTTCAGCAACGACCCGCTGCTGCAGGGACGGCTGTTCTCCTACATCGACACCCAACTGCTTCGGCTGGGCGGGCCGAACTTCGATGAGATCCCGATCAACCGCCCGCTGGTGGACGTCCACAACAACCAGCGCGACGGCTTCATGCGTCAGACGCTGCATCGGGAGCGGGTCAGTTACGAGCCTGCGTCCTTGGACGGTGGCTGCCCGGTTCAAGCCGGTGGTGACATGCGGGCCCTGCGGGCGTTCGGCGAACGGATGGCCGGTGTCAAGACCCGGACCCGCAGTGAGACTTTCGCCGACCACTTCACGCAGGCGACCCTGTTCTGGCGGAGCCAGTCAGAGGCCGAGCAGCAGCACATCGTCAATGCCCTGCATTTCGAGTTGGGCAAAGTCGAACATCTGCATGTGCGGCAGCGCGTGGTCGACCTGCTTGCCAACGTCGACCGCGAGCTGGCCGAGCGAGCCGCCGCAGGGATCGGGATCGCCGAGGTCACCGGTGATCTCAGTTACCTCGAGGACTTCGACTCACCCAAGCCCAGCGATGTGCGCGGCGTAGCCGCTCCTGGTGTCTCGCCCGCACTGTCGATGGACTCCGGCGACGACGGGCACGGCGTGAAGACCCGCAAGATCGCTGTTCTGGTCGCCGACGGCTTCGATGAGGCGAGCCTGCGGGCCGTGCAGGACGCCATCAGTGCCGGCGGCGCCAGCACCGTGGTCGTGGCGAAACTGCTGGGGTCGGTCGACAGCGCTGGTGGGATGAGCCTCGCGGTGGACAAGAGTCACGCCACGACCATCGCCGCGGAGTATGACGCTGTCTATCTGTGTGACGGCGCCGCTGTGCAGGAGATGCAGCAGCAGGACGCGGTGAGCGAGTTCGTCCGCCAAGCGTTCAAGCACTGCAAGCCGATCGCCGCTTTCGCGGGAGCCGTCACCCTGCTGGACGGCATCAAGCGTCCGGAGCTTGATCTAGCCGACCCCGACGGGGACGGGATTGCGTCGAGCCACGGCGTCGTCACAGCCGGGTCCAAGGCCGATCTTGACGCATTCGCAAGGGATTTCGTCGACGCGATCGGAAAGCACCGGCATTGGTCGCGTGAACTCGTCGGCATGGCGGGCTGACGCCACAGCGCTACCCCCCGGCGTCGAGCAGACCGGCCAGGTGATCGAGAGCCACATGAGCGTGCAGGCGCACACCGGTGGTCAGGGTGGCGTCGTCGGCGTAGAAGGCGGGGTTGTGGTTGACCACCAGTCCCCGACCGCCGTCCTGGGGCCGTGGTTGGCCGTCTACGAACTCGACGTCCTGCACACCGAGGATCGGGTAGAGCCCGCCGTACTTCTCGATGAACACCGACACGTCGTCGTAGCCCAGCTGGGGCGGAATCTCGATGACGTTGGACTCCCCGGCGACCCGGCGCAGTGTCGGCAACCCGGCGCTGAGCCAGGCCGGTTTGTTGTCCAGCGCCGGAACAGGTTGCAGGAAGGCGGTTTCCGCGGTCGCGCCGTAGGCGCGGGCGATGTTCTCGGCGGCGCGGGTGATGCGGGCCTGCACATCGTCCATGGTGTGCTGGTGCACACTGCGGACGGTTCCCCACAGGATCAACCGGTCGCCGATGATGTTGAACCGGCCCTGGTCCTCCACGTGGCCGATGCTGATGGTCATCGGGTCGGTGGCGGGCACCTGCCGGTAGATCTGACCGGTCGCTGAGATGATCTCCGCGGCCACCGGCATCGGGTCGATCCCGCCCCACGGGGTGGACCCGTGTGTCTGCTTCCCGATGATGGTGATCTTGAGGACCACCGAAGCGGCGAACGCGGTGCCGACCGAGTAGCAGACGACACCCTTGGGAACGGGACCGACGTGCATGCCGAACACCATCGTCGGTTCGGGATCGTCCAGTGCGCCGGCGTCGCACATCGCCCGGGCGCCGCCGTCCTCGTCCACCGGCGGGCCCTCCTCGGCCGGCTGGAACACGAACAGCACGGTCCCCGCGAGATCGGCGCGCACACCGGCGAGCACCTCGGCGGCGCCCATCAGCATCGCGGTGTGGCAGTCGTGTCCGCAGGCATGGGACACCGGGAACGGGCCGCCCGGATAGGTCTCGTCGACGACGGTGGAGGCGAAACCCACCCCCGAGGTCTCCAGGACCGGCAGCGCATCGGTGTCGGCGCGCAGCGCCATCACCCGGTTACCCGGGCGGCCGCCGCGCAGGACTCCCACCACACCGTGCCCGGCGATCTGCGTGCGGACCTCGTCGAGCCCCAGTGAACGCAGATGCTCGGCGATCAAGGCCGCGGTGCCCACCTCGCGGTTGGACAGTTCGGGGTGGGCGTGAATGTGCCGGCGCCACTGGATAACCCGCGGCGCCACCGCCGCCGCGGCCGCATCGATGCGCGCCCGGATGCCGTCGATGTCTGGGTAGTCCATCGGCAGAGCCTACGGGCCGCGGCCGCTCTCATGCGACGGCCCATCACCACAACGCCGGCGCGATCACCCGCCCGTCGTCCAGACGGCGAGGTCGGTGCCGCACTACCCAGGTCGGCGGACTTTGATGAGCATGTTTGAAACAGTAAATGTAGATTCATGAATTTCTGCTTATTCTTTGGCCGTCGCGCTGCGCCGCCGCACCCGCCATGACGACGAGCAGAATGCCCACGATCTGGACGGCCGCCGGCTGCTGATGCAGGACGACCAGTCCGAGGGTTGCCCCGATCGCCGGTTCGAGCGCCATCAGGGTTCCGAACGCCGCCGGTGTGATGCGCCGCAGAGCGGCCATCTCCAGGGCGAAAGGAAGGACTGGCAGGAGGATCGCCAGACCCACCGCGGCGGCAAGAATGCCGGGGGTGATGTGGCCCCAGGCTTGAGGCAGGCCGGCGACGGCCGCGGTGGCGGCGGCGATCGGCATGGTGATGCTCAACCCTGTCGTGCCGGTGAAACGGTCGCCGATGTGCTGGGTCAGCAGGATGTAGGAGGCCCAACCAGCGCCGGCCGCTACGGCGAATCCCACACCGGCGAGGTTGATGTCACCGCGCCACGGCTGGGTGAGGAGCACGACCCCGATCAACGCCAACGCCGGCCAGATCAGCGCCTGACGGGAGTGGCTGCGCAGCGCGGCCACCGTCAGCGGGCCGAGGAACTCGATGGCGACCGAGGTGCCCAGGGGAATGCGTTCGATGGCGGCCAGAAACGTCATCGTCATCAGACCGGTGGTGACGCCCAGCGCGACCAGTGCCGGAACATCCCGACGGGCGATCTGACGTATCGGCGGACGGGCGATGACGACGAAGATCAGCGCACCCGCGGTCAGCCGCAGCCAGGCGGTCCCGGCTGGTCCGACCTGCGAGATGAGCGGCATCGATAAGGCGGAGCCGAGTTGGACGGAGAACATCGCGGCTACGGCCAGCACCCACGGCGGGGCCGCCGTCGCCCGGCCGCCCGGCCTGTCAGCCATCACCGTTGCTCCGGCCGGGGCATCCTCGATGCGGGGACCGGCTCGAAGACGGCCAGCGAGAATCTGGCCATCCGGCGCCCTGCATTGGCGTAGGAGTGGGCGACGTCGCCGGGGAACGTGGCCGCGTCACCGACACCGAGGGTGACGGACTGGTCCCCAGCCGAAACGATGACCGACCCCTGGTGTACGTGAACCAGTTCCCGGGCGTTCGGGGCATGCGCCTCACTGGAACGGATATCGTCGGGCCCCAACGACCAGTCCCACAGTTCGACGACGCCGTGCGCGGCGGCGGCAGCCACCAGGACGCCGCGGCCGCCGCCGTCACCGACCCACAGTTGCGGACCCTCACCCCGCCGGGTGACCGTCACCGGTGTCGCCTCGGGAGGTTCCACCAGAATCGGAAGGCCGACACCCAGAGCCTCGGCAAGGCGCAGCAGCGTGCCGACGCTCGGGTTGACGTCGCCTTTCTCCACGCTGACAACCATCCGGCGGCTGACGCCGGCCGAATCGGCGAGGCGGTCAAGCGTCCATCCCCTGGACTGCCGCTGCTGCTTCACCCTCGTGCCGATAGCCATGGCAAGCGCAGCGGTGGTTCGATCCATGAGTGCAAAATACTGCACTGTTAATGCGTTACCTGAAGATTGCAATGGGCGGGCGGGTGTCCTGTGCGCTCCAGATGGGTAGCCGGTGGCGAAGACACCAGAAACCCAGGAGGAAGTTGGCATGAGCACCACCACCGCATCCATCGACGTGGACCGCCCGGTCCGCACGGTCTACAACCAGTGGACGCAGTTCGAGACGTTCCCGCACTTCATGGAAGGCGTCGAGGAGATCCGCCAGCGCGATGACACCCACGTCCACTGGCGGGTGAAAGTCGGCCCGGCCACCCGGGAATTCGACGCCACCATCACTGAGCAGCACCCCGATGAGCGGGTGGCCTGGCGCTCGGATTCAGGTCCGCAGCACGCCGGCGTCGTCACCTTCCAGCGGCTCGATGAGAACCACACCCGGGTGACGACGCAATTGGAGGTCGACCCGGACGGCTTCCTGGAGAACGTTGCCGACAAGCTCGGCATCCTCAAGGCCCGGGTGCACGGCGACCTGCAACGGTTCAAGAAATTCATCGAAGAGCGGCCGATGGAGACCGGCGGTTGGCGCGGGGACGTGTCCCAGCCGACTCTCTAAAGCCAGTCGCGGCGGCGGAAAGCGATGAAGAGCGCCACCGCGGTGAGGATCGACAGCAGCGCACTGGCCACCACGCCGGAGACCTGACCGAACCCCGGGTAGGGCACGTTCTGCCCGTACCAGCCGGTGACCAGGGTCGGCACCGCGATGATGCCCGCCCAACCGGTGAGCTTCTTCATGATCGTGTTGAGGCGGGCATCCTGCAGCGACAGGTTGGTCTCGAAGACGGTGGTGATCATGTCGCGCAGGGACTCTGTCCACTCGGCGGCCCGAATGACATCGTCATAGAGGTCGGCGTACCAGCCGTCGAGGTCACCGGAGCCGGTGCCCGGTGAGCTTCGCCGCATGACCGTATTCATCACCTCCCGCATGGGCAGGACGATTCGGCGCAGCTCTACGAGCTCCTTACGCACCCGGTAGGTGTCGCGTTGCAGCTGCCGCGTCTGGGAGCGGTCGCCGAACAACACGTCCTCCAGCGACTCGATGGTGTCGTCGAGTTGCTGGATGGTGTCGAACTGTTCGTCGACCACTACGTCGAGAACGCCGTGCAACAACGCCGCGCTGCCCATGCGCAGCAGGTCGGAGTTGTCGTCCCAGCGCCGCACCACCTCGTCGATGTCGAACACCGTTCGCGCGGTGTCTTTTTCGAGCCGAACAGTCACCACTCCGGCCGGCATCGCGAAGATCGACACCCGGGCGGTCAGTAACCGCGACTCGATCGATCCGGGCAGCTGTGGTCCCAGTGCCGTCGCGTAGACGTTCAGGACGGTGTGGGTGGCGTATCGGGTGGCCTTGGTGCGCACACCGTGCTCGACGATGTCCTCGACGGAGCGCGGATCGAACCCGAGTTGACCGGCCAGCACGTCGAGCGTCGCGGGCGCCGGGTTGAGCAGGTCGACCCACACCAGAGCACCGTCGGCGCGGACATGCTCCGCGAGGTGCTCCAGCGGGAAGTCCCGCGCCTGAAGATGCCCGTCCGACCACAGCCTGGTACGGACGGTCAGGGCTTCCACGCGCGACAGGGCCGGTGGCGTCCTACGGGGTGGTGTGGACGATCAGCACGTCGGTCTTGGACTTGCGCGCCACGTTGGCGGGCACAGACCCGAGCAGCCGGCCGGCGATGGTGTTCAAGCCGACGTTGCCGACCACGAGGAGATCGGCGCCCACTTCGTTGGCCAGATCGACCAGAGCGTCGACCGGGGCGCCCTCAATGGCGCGCTCCTCGACGTTGACGGCCCCGGCGGCCTTGGCCCGGTCGCTCGCGTCCCGGAGGATGTCGTAGATGGGGGCCGCGCCCACCACCTTGTAGCCCTCGTCCCGCATCATGTCCGCCGCCTTGGTGTCCTCCGGAGCAGGCAGGTAGGCGGTCGCCACGATGACCTTCGCATCGGGGCCGGAAGCCAGCTGGCCCGCCCGATCAACCGCGATCAGCGACGAGGCCGAACCATCTGTTCCGACAACCACGGTGTTATAACCGCCCATTGGTATCCTCCAGTACTGAAGTTGCAGCGCCAAGCGCAAACAGTAATGCCTCTTCGGTGCCGACAGGGCGGGATTGGCCCACACCTGGCGTGGCGTCCGCCTGACCGCTGCGCGACACCGGCGTCACCATAGCGGCTGGGCCAGGCCGCTCACCACGCCGGTAGACCGGTATTCAACGAAACAGGTTGCGGGACGGCTATATCGCGAGGTGGGCCCTGGAAAGCCCGCCCTCAGTAGGCGATTCCCATCCTCGGCTCAGACGGAACCTCAAGGCTGTTCTCCCGCACGATGACCGGGTCACCGACGTTGACCGTGTTGAAGTACCACTCGGCATCCTCGGGGCTGAGGCTGATGCAGCCGTGGCTGACATTGTCGTTCCCCATCGAATTGACCGCCCAGGGCGCCCCGTGCACGAAAAGGCCACGGCTGGTGAACCGGACGGCGTGGTCAACGTCGAGGTGATACCCGTCAGGGCTGTTCACCGGGATACCGACAGTGCTGGAATCCATCACCACCGAACGTTCCTTGGCCAGCACGGTGTAGATGCCTACCGGTGTCGGATAGTTCGGCCTGCCCATCGTCGCCGGGAACACTCCTTCCTGTCCCCAGCGCGGGCGGTGGTGCGGCGCGGGCAGCGACGTCGGTGGGCCGGCATGGGCGCCGTCGATGGTGACGGTGAACGTGTGGTCGGCGATGCTGGCGACGCCGACGACCTTGGGGCCCGTCGCGAACGTCGTCGGCCGACCGCCCACGGACAGCGCCACTGTGCTGTGCGCCGGCCAGAACCGGTCCGGAACCCACTGCACGGTGGTGGTGTCGAGCCACTCGAACCTGCCCGTCATCGCGGGCGTGGATGTCAGCTCCAGTGTGCGCTCGGCCGCGGGCCGGTTGGTGACGGGTGCAGTGAACGCCACCACCACCGGGTGCGCCACACCCACGACATCACCGGGCCCGGGAAGCACCGACGCGACGGCCGAGCCGGAGGACCGGTAGGCCTGGCCGAGCGTTCGAGATTGGGCGCTCGCCTGGGCGGCGCCGGCCGGGGCCACGAACACACTCGCGGCGATGGTGGCCGCCGCAACAACACTCCGCATCAGAGTGCGCATGGTTCCTACTCCCACAGGATCGGTGATAGCTCGGTGTCAGCCGGCGGCCGTCGGACCGGGAATGATCGGCTGGCCCGGCACGGGCACACCGGCCGGTACCGGCCCGGTCATTGCGCCCTTGCCGCCGACCCCCGCCATATCGATGATTGGGGCACCGCCGACCGGTACGGGAGCACCGACCGCGCCGGCCCCGACCGGAACGGGCACCGCCCCCGCGGCACCGACCGGCACCGGCGCACCCACCGGAATGGGACCACCGACCGGAATGGGAGCGCCCACCGGGATGGGAGCGCCCACCGGCACCGGAGCACCCACCGGAATGGGAGCGCCCACCGGCACCGGAGCACCCACCGGAATGGGAGCGCCCACCGGCACCGGAGCACCCACCGGAATGGGAGCGCCCACCGGCACCGGAGCGCCCACCGGGATGGGAGCGCCCACCGGGATGGGAGCGCCGACGGGGACGGGAGCAGCGACGGGCACCGGGCCGGGCAGCGTCAACGGCACACCGGCCATATCCGTCACGGCGCCGGCCGGACCGCACGGTGCGACGGCGGCTGCCGCCCCGGCCGCCCCGGCCGCCCCGGCCGCCCCGGCCGCGCCGGCCACCGGACCGCCTGCCGGTGCCGCCGCCGCAGCGCCCGCGGCGCCCGCAGCCTGCTCGATGCAGGCATAGGCACCCGTCTTGAGCGGCGAGGCCGCTGCCCCGGGGCTCGACGCCATGACTGCTCCGAACAATCCCGCGCCGACGACGACTGTGAAGGTGAGCCCAGTACTGGTCCGTGCCATGGTTCTTCTTTCCCGTTCCGTGTTGAGGTCTGCACCGAAACTACAGACGTGTAAGACGCGCTTCGGGTCACAAATCGGGGGGTTACCGAACCGTGGCCAAGCGGTGGCGGCGCGGTTATGCGAGAGACCAAAAACAGCCGGCCTGGCTGCTATTTCAGGCCGGCGGCATCCATTCCGCGGAGCTCTTTTTTCAGGTCTGCGATCTCGTCGCGCAACCGCGCGGCCAGCTCGAACTGAAGGTCACGCGCGGCTGACATCATCTGTGCGGTCAGTTCTTTGATGAGGTCGGCCAGTTCAGCCCGCGGCATTGCCGAGACATCGCGCCCGTCGCGCACGCCCGAACTGGCGGCAACGCCGCGGCCCGACTCGCCCTGGGCGCGGCGCCCCCGGGAAGCGTTGCGCCCCGACCCGGAAGGTTGGATGGTCTCGGAGGCCTCCGTATCCGAGGCTTCCCGGTACACCTGGTCGAGGATGTCGGCGATCTTCTTCCGCAGCGGCATCGGGTCGATGCCGCGTTCGGTGTTGTACGCGATCTGCTTGGCCCGCCGCCGCTCCGTCTCGTCGATCGCCTCTTTCATCGAGTCGGTGAGTTTGTCGGCGTACATGTGCACTTCGCCGGAGACGTTGCGGGCGGCGCGCCCGATAGTCTGGATCAGGCTGCGGGTGGAGCGCAGAAAGCCTTCCTTGTCGGCGTCGAGGATGGATACCAGCGACACCTCGGGCAGGTCCAGACCCTCGCGGAGCAGATTGATGCCGATCAGCACGTCGTAGTCGCCCAGGCGCAGCTGACGCAGCAGCTCCACCCGGCGCAGGGTGTCCACCTCGGAGTGCAGATAGCGCACCCGGATGCCCATCTCCAGCAGGTAGTCGGTGAGGTCCTCGGCCATCTTCTTGGTCAGTGTGGTGACCAAGACGCGTTCGTCGCGCTCGGCGCGGACGCGGATCTCGCCGATGAGGTCGTCGATCTGGCCCTTGGTGGGTTTCACGACGACCTGCGGGTCGAGCAGTCCGGTGGGCCGGATCACCTGCTCGACGAATTCGCCGCCGGTCTGGGCCAGCTCGTAGGGGCCGGGGGTGGCCGACAGATACACCGTCTGCCCGACCCGGGAGGCGAACTCCTCCCAGGTCAACGGCCGGTTGTCCACCGCGGAGGGCAGCCGGAAGCCGAATTCCACCAGGTTGCGCTTGCGTGACATGTCGCCCTCGAACATGCCGCCGATCTGCGGCACCGTGACGTGCGACTCGTCGATGACGAGCAGGAAGTCCTCGGGGAAGTAGTCGAGCAGGGTGGCCGGCGCGGATCCGGCCGGCCGTCCGTCGATATGCCGGGAGTAGTTCTCAATGCCCGAGCAGAACCCGACCTGGCGCATCATTTCGATGTCGTAGTTGGTGCGCATCCGAAGACGTTGCGCTTCAAGGAGTTTGCCCTGGCGTTCCAGTTCGGCCAGCCGTGCGGCCAGCTCGTCCTCGATCGACGTGATGGCTGCCGCCATCCGATCCGGACCCGCGACGTAGTGGGTGGCCGGGAAGATCCGCAATGAATCGACCTTGCGAATCACATCGCCGGTGAGCGGGTGCAGATAGTAGAGCGCCTCGATCTCGTCGCCGAAGAACTCGATGCGCACGGCCAGTTCCTCGTAGCTGGGGATGATCTCGACGGTGTCACCGCGCACCCGGAACGAGCCGCGGGTGAAGGACACGTCGTTGCGGTCGTACTGGACATCGACGAGCAGCCTCAGCAGTCCGTCTCTGGGCACCTCGGTGCCGACCTGCAACTCCACCGACCGGTCCAGGTAGGACTGCGGCGTGCCGAGGCCGTAGATGCACGACACCGAGGCGACCACCACCACGTCGCGCCGGGACAGCAGCGCGGAGGTGGCCGAGTGCCGCAGCCGCTCGACGTCGTCGTTGATCGAGCTGTCCTTCTCGATGTAGGTGTCGGTCTGGGCGATGTACGCCTCTGGCTGGTAGTAGTCGTAGTACGAGACGAAGTACTCCACGGCGTTGTGCGGGAACATCTCCCGCAGTTCGTTGGCCAGCTGGGCGGCCAGCGTCTTGTTCGGCGCCATCACCAAGGTGGGCCGCTGCAGGCGCTCGATCAGCCAGGCCGTGGTGGCCGACTTGCCGGTCCCGGTGGCGCCCAGCAGCACCACGTCCCGCTCCCCCGCCCGGATCCGGCGTTCCAGCTCGTCGATGGCGGCTGGTTGATCGCCGGCCGGCCGGTGCGGGCTGACCACCTCGAATCGCGCGCCGGTGCGCACCACGTCATCGACTGCCCGGTATTCGGAATGGGCGAGGACAAGCTCCTCCGCGGGACGTTCGGTGGCGAAAGCCATGGTGCCCAGGTTAGTTGCCCCCGCCGACATCGGCGGCCTACGACCACCATCGGCTGAACAAACCGTGAACGGAACCTGAACCGGATATGGCCGATCCCGGCATGTCGCGGCCCGCTGCTTCATACGCTCTCGTAGTGGAAGTTCGCACGGTAACGAACACGCTAGCGAATCAGCTCAGGGAAGATTTTCGCCTCTTCCCCACGCTGCGTGGTTATCGTCGTCGGTGGCTGGGCAGGGATCTGGCCGCCGGGGTGACCTTCGCGGCGGTGACCATGCCGGGTCAGCTTGCTACCGCTCATCTGGCCGGCATGCCCCCGATCACGGGTCTGTACGGCTTCGTCGTGGCAACGATCGTCGCCGCGGCCGTCTCCACCAACCGCCATCTGGCCATGGGTGTGGACAGCAGCGTTGCTCCCATCCTGGCCGCCGGCCTGGTGTCGTTGGGCGCGGTGGCGGAGAGCCAGCGATACATCGGCCTGGCGGTGGTGGCCACCTTCCTGGTCGGGCTGTTCACACTGCTCGTCGGCGTCGGCAGGTTGGGCTGGGTGGGCGATTTCCTCTCCCGGCCGGTGATGATCGGATTCTTCGGCGGGATCGCGGTGATCATCATCGTCAACCAGCTGCCCGGCTTGCTGGGGGTCGAAGCGGGCACGGGGCGCACGCTGGCAAAAATCAGGCATGTCATCGAACAGCTGCCCCAGACCAACATCCCCACGCTGATCCTCGGGCTGATCTCCTTGGTATTGCTGCTGGGAATCGCCCGGATCAATCGCCGGATTCCCGGCGCCCTGATCGTGCTGGCGCTGTCCACCCTCTCAATGACCGTGTTTCACCTCAAAGACCACGGCGTCGCGGTACTCGGACCACTCAGCCGGGGGTTGCCGTCATTGCAGCTTCCGCCGTTCTCCCTGGATTCCCTGGAGGCGGTGGTGACCACCGCGTTGGTCGTCTCGATGTTCTGCCTGGCGCAGACCGCGGCCACCACCCGATCGGCGGCCAATATCGGCGGATTCGACACCGACATCAACGCCGATTTCCGGGCGCTCGGGCTGGCCAACATCGCATCGAGCTTCGTCGGGTCGTTCACCATCAACGCCAGTCCGCCCTCGACCACGATCATCGCCGAGTCCCGCGCCCGCAGTCAGGTGGCCTCGCTGATCGCCTCGGCGATCGCCGTTGCGATGCTGTTCTTCAGCCAAGTCATCGAGAATCTGCCGTCCGCGACGTTGTCGGCGGTGCTGATCTACATCGCGCTGCGGATCTTCCGCGTCGATCAGATGAGGGCAACCCGGCTGTATTCCTGGAAAGCCTGGGCGCTCATGCTGATCGCGATGACGGGCACGGTGCTGATGGGCATCGTGTACGGCGTGCTGCTGGCCGCGCTGGTGTCCTTTATCTACCAGGCTTCCCGCACCGCGCGTCCGGAACTGCTGCGGCTGGGACGCTCGCCGCAGGGCACCTGGTTGCCGCTGAGCGACGAGCGCTGCGGGGCGGTGCCCGGCATCGCCGCCTTCGCGCTGAACGGTCCGCTGTGGTTCGGCAATGCCAACTGGTTCCGGATGCAGCTGATCGACGCGCTGCCGGAGACCAACGAGAATCCCGAGGGCGACGACGAACCCGACGACGAGCAGCCCGTCGACCTGCTGGTGCTGGACGCCCGGCGCATCGATGACATCGACTTCACCGGGTTCGAGGCGCTGGCCGATGTCGCCCATATCGCCGAACTGCGTGAGGTGCCGTTCCTGGTCGTGGTGCAGCAAGGCCGTACGCTGAAGGCCTTCCAGGGCGGCGGGTTCGCCGAACTGCTCGGCCGCTCGCGGTTCTTCGACACCATTCCGCTGGCAATCGCGGCCTTCCCCAACCTGCGCGCCAACCGCAAGGTCAGCGCGGACATCGACCCGTCGGAGGCAGACGCGGACGACGTCGAAGCCGTGCTCAGCAGTGACGCCGACACCGACTCCGATACCGGGCCCGATACAGGCTCCGTACGCTGACGCACATCCACCCGCCCAAGCACGAGACCTTCGACCTGCTCGCACGCACCAACACCGACCCCAAGGGTGTCGTGCGCGCAGTCGATGAGTACCGCCTGCATCCGTGGGGCCTCTACATGGCCCGCCCCACACCCGGGCGGGTGCAGTTCCACTACCTCGAGTCGTGGTTGCTGCCGTCGTTGGGACTGCGCGCCAATGTCTTTCATTTCAGCCCGGGCCACGAGCGGAATCAGGACTACTACCTCGACGTCGGGTTGATCACGACCGGCCCGCAACGCTGGGAGACCGAAGACCACTACCTCGACCTGGTGGTGCGCACCGGCCGTGGTACCGAGCTGGTCGACGTCGACGAACTGCTCGACGCACACCGGATTGGATTGCTCAGCAGCGAGACCGCCGAACAGGCATTGCGGTGCGCAGTCGCCGCCGTCGACGGCCTGGCTGCCCACGACCACGATCTCAACGCCTGGCTGGCCAGCACCGGGATAGAGCTGAGCTGGCTGTAGGCGTACGCTCGTCCCCCGTGAGAAGCCTGCGACGCTCCACGACGGCCGTTGCCGCTGTGGCGCTGGCGGCGCTGACCCCGGCCGTCGCCGCCGCCGATGATCTGGTGCAGCCGCCGCCTCAGCCTGATCAGAGGCACAACGTGACCTACCGCGCTCGGGTCGACGGCCTGGCCCGCGGTGCCCTGGTGAGCTACCGGATCAGCGACACCCAGATCAACAGCGCCGATCCGACCATGCTGCCGGGCCGCACCTTCGAGGCCACCGGAGTGCTCAGCGACCCGAAGGAAGCGGGCATGCGGATTTCCATCCAATGGCCGTACTCGGCGAATCTGCACTGCGAGATTCTGGTCGACGACCAGCTGGTGGCGCAGGCCGACCAGTTCATCGCCCCGCGGCTGCTGCCGGCCGACAAGGACCCCGATTACGGCGCCATGAACTGCGGGGCTCCGCTCAGCAATGCCATGGGCAGTGCGCCCGCCCCGGTCCCACCCCTGCCGGGGCCGACCGGTCCGGCTCCCGGCCCCGATCTGCCGCCCGCGCCGGATGCTCCGCCGCCCGCGGACGTGCCGGCAGCCGACCTGGGCGCGATCAGCTGAGCTCGCGGGGCCCCCAGTCGGTGCCCTGCGCCCACGCCCCGGCCCGCGGGTAGGCCTCGGTGAACCACTGGGTGATCGCGTCGACGTCGCCGGTGCGTTTGACCTCCAGGTAGTCCTGCCGGACACCGGGATTGGCGTCGAGCCAGTCGACGAACAGCAGGGCGAATCGCTGATTGGGCTCGCCGTCCACCCGCAGGTGGACGTGTGTCGGGCGCCCGGGATCAGCGGAGGCGTGAAAACGCTTGGGCCACAGCCCTTCTGCGCTGTCGAAGCGACGGTCCGCGGTGACCGGCTCGACGCGCGGGTAGCCGGCGAGCAGCAGGTCCCCGCCGAGTTCGTCGGCGACCTGCATCGAGGCGACGGTGATCTGGATGTCGATGACGTCACGGGCGTCCAAGCCGACGACGGCGGTGGACCCGACGTGGTCGATGCGCAGCGCGCGGTGTCCGCAGGTGGCGTTCAACCTGGCCCGGATCCGCGCGGCCTGCTCGGCCCAGGCCGGATCGGCGGCCACCAGACCATGCGGTGTGGCGGCCGGGGTCCGGGTGGTCAGGTTGTGGGCGAACGGCAGAATCCGGCCGAACCACAGCTCCCGCGCCTTCTCGATCAGCTCGGCGGGACTCCCGGAGTTGTCCAGCCAGACGTCGGCCACCCGTCGCCGATGTTCCTCCTGGGCCTGCGCGGCGATCCGGGCCCGGGCGTCGGCCTCGTCCATGCCGCGCAGCCCCACCAGCCGCCGCAACCGCTCATCGGCGTCGGCGTGAACGACGACGACCAGCGGGAACAGCGGCGCCATCTGGGACTCCACCAGCAACGGAATGTCCTCGACGACGACCTCGTCCTCGGACACCGCGGCGACGATCTCAGCGCGCCGTCTGGCGACCAGGGGATGCACGATTGCGTTGAGCTTGGCGCGCTGCTGCTCGTCGACGAACGCCTTAGCGGCCAGCGCCGGCCGGTTCAGCGCCCCGTCGGGCAGCAGGATGTCGGCGCCGAAGTGCTCGACCAGCGCGGTCAACCCCTCGGTTCCCGGCTGGACCACCTCACGGGAGATGACGTCCCCGTCGACGATGACGCCGCCGCACTGGGCGAACGTCGCCGACACGGTGGATTTCCCGGCGCCGATACCGCCGGTCAGGCCGATGCGCAGCATGCCGTTCCCCCAGTGACGATCCCGGAAACGACACCACGCACCGGGCTACTCGAAATCCCGGTGCGTGGAGTCAATCGAACGTCAGGCGTTGCCGGCGAGCTTCTCGCGCAGCGCGGCGAGCTGGGCGTCGCTGGCCAGCGATCCACCCGACTCCTCGACACCCGGAGAGCTGGAGGTCGTGGTGCCCGAGGCGCCCCGCTCCTCCGCGGCCGCGGCGTCGGCAGCGGCGAACTTCTCCATCTGGGCGGTGTGCATCTTGTGCCGGCGCTCGGCCTCGGCGTACCGCGCCTCCCATTCGGTGCGCTGCTTGTCGAAGCCCTCGAGCCATTCGTTGGTCTCGGAGTCGAAGCCCTCGGGGAAGATGTAGTTGCCCCCGTCGTCGTAGCTGTCGGCCATGCCGTACTTCGACGGGTCGAACTCCTCGGTGTAGTCCTCGTTGGCCTGCTTGAGGCTCAGCGAGATCCGGCGGCGCTCCAGGTCGATGTCGATGACCTTGACCATCGCGTCGTCGCCGACCGAGACCACCTGGTCGGGAACCTCGACGTGACGCTCGGACAGCTCGGAGATGTGCACCAGACCCTCGATGCCCTCCTCGACCCGGACGAACGCACCGAACGGCACCAGCTTGGTGACCTTGCCCGGCACGATCTGGCCGATGGCATGGGTGCGGGCGAAGTGCCGCCACGGGTCTTCCTGAGTGGCCTTGAGCGACAACGACACCCGCTCGCGGTCCATATCGACGTCGAGCACCTCGACGGTGACCTCGTCGCCGACCTGCACGACCTCCGAGGGGTGATCGATGTGCTTCCAGGACAGCTCCGAGACGTGCACCAGGCCGTCGACCCCACCGAGGTCGACGAAGGCGCCGAAGTTGACGATGGAAGACACCACGCCCTTGCGGACGGCGCCCTTGACCAGCTGGTTGAGGAACTCGCTGCGAACCTCGGACTGGGTCTGCTCCAACCATGCCCGGCGGGACAGCACCACGTTGTTGCGGTTCTTGTCCAGCTCGATGATCTTGGCCTCGATCTCCTTGCCGATGTACGGCTGGAGGTCACGGACCCGGCGCATCTCGACCAGCGACGCGGGCAGGAAGCCACGCAGCCCGATGTCGAGGATCAGGCCGCCCTTGACGACCTCGATGACGGTGCCCTTGACGGCCTCGTCCTTCTCCTTGAGCGCCTCGATGGTGCCCCAGGCGCGCTCGTACTGAGCGCGCTTCTTGGACAGGATCAGGCGACCTTCCTTGTCCTCCTTGGTGAGGACCAGCGCTTCGATCGCATCGCCGACGGACACCACTTCGTTGGGGTCGACGTCGTGCTTGATGGAGAGCTCACGAGAAGGGATGACACCTTCAGTCTTGTAGCCGATGTCGAGTAGAACCTCGTCCCGGTCCACCTTGACGATGGTCCCCTCGACGATGTCGCCATCGTTGAAGTACTTGATGGTCTTGTCGATAGCGGCGAGGAAGTCCTCGGCAGTGCCAATGTCGTTGATGGCTACTTGCGGCGAGGTGATGGTGGGACTGGGCATGTGGTGGGTTGCTCCGGACAGGGTCGTAGAAGGGACAGTTTTCTCTGGTTGTGTGCCCGTCGACGTGCACACGGGTACCCGGTGAGCGTACTCGACCGAGGACAACCCGACCAAACCAGGTTCCGCCGCCGCAGCTACTCTCCCCTGGTGTTCTACGCCGCGATGCCGCCACTGCCGCGGCCTGTCCGCAAAGTCGGTGCCCCGCTGGCCGCGATTATTGCCATGGGAACCCTCGCGGGGCTGATCCTGCTGCTGGCCGGTTCGGCCGACCCGGTCGGTATCACGAGGGGCTTCGTTCTGGCCACCATCGCGACGACCCTGGTGGTGCTGTGCTACCTCTGGCTGGACCGTTGGGAACCGGAGCCGCCGCGGCTGTTGGTCATGGCGTTTTTGTGGGGCGCGTCGGTAGCGGTGCTGTTCTCCATGGTGTTCTCGGTACTGTTCGACCACCTGCTCGGCACCACGGACTCCGGTGTTGACGGCAATCCCGGCTTGCTGATGGGAGCCGTTGTCGGGCCGGCCGTCGAGGAGGCCTTCAAAGGTTTGTTCCTGGTGCTGATGATGACGGGGCGTCGCCGCAACGAACTCAACACTCTCACCGACTGCCTGGTCTACGCCGGCTTGACCGCGGTGGGCTTCGCCTGGCTGGAGAACATCTTCTACCTCGGCAGCGCCGAGACGCTGCAGGGCTCGTTGGCCATCGCCGGTTTGCGGCTGGTCATCTCGCCCTTCGCCCATCCGTTTTTCACCTCGATGATCGCCATCGGGGTGTATTTCGCGCTCAAGAAACGCGACTTCGTCGGCAAGGCGGGCTGCGTACTGCTGGGTTACCTGGGTGCCGTGGTGCTGCACGGACTCTGGAACGGCTCCGCACTGATCGGCGTGAAGACCTATGTGGCGGCATACCTGCTCTGGATGATGCCGCTGTTCGCGGTAGCCATCGCCGTGGCGCTGGCCAGCCGGCGCCGGGAGCAGCACGTCATCGCCGGAAAGCTGCCCGACATGATCGCCGGTGGCCTGCTGACTCCGGTCGAGGCGGGTTGGCTGTCGTCACTGAAGACCCGCAAGGCCGCCGTGGCGGCGGCGAACCGGTTGGGAGGCCGGCACGCCGCGACCGCGGTGAAGGGTTTCCTCACCCAGGTGGTGGAACTGGCCTACGTGCGTGACCGGATCGACCGGGGATTCGGCGACGAACGGGTGTTCGCCTTGCAGAACGAGGAGGCCTACGGCGTCATGGCGGCGCGCGCCGCCGCCGGACCCGTGCTGCAACAGCTTTCGGCCTATCCCCTACCCATGCGCTGATGGCCGGGGTGCGCCGGTTACTGCTCCCCGCCGGCCTGGTCGCCGTAGTCGTTTTAGCCCTTCTGCCGCTGGGGTTCGGCCGGACGGGCGGGACAACGGTGATCGAGCGCGATCCGCCGGTCGCCGACGGCGTCAACGTCTCGATCGACCTGGAGTCGATCGAGCCGGCAGCCCACGCGGTGACGGCGCTGGTCACGTTGTTCCCCACCGGAAGCTACCGCGATGGCGAGAACGACACCTTCGCCAAGAACCTGCGGGTGCGATCCCGAGTGCTCAAGGAGTCGACGGTCTTCGAGATCGAAGCCGGCGAACCGGTCGGGGGTTCCTACGAGATCACCATCCCCGTCGACGGCGACCCGGAGCGGTATCCGCTGGACCGATTCGACTATTCCTATCCTGATCCGAGAGATTCCGGCGAGGTGGTGGTCGAGGTGGCGCTGCTCGCCGGACTCTGCGTGTTCATCCTGTCGTGGTTCCGCTACCGCGAACCGCCCGACTACTCCAATCTGCGGCGCTCTTAAGCCGGCTAGTGCGCAGCCGCATCCCAGCTGCCACCGAAGCCCACCGACACCTCAAGCGGGACGTCGAGCGGGTACGCACTGCCCATCCGGTCGCGCACCAGTTGCTCGACGGCGTCGCGTTCGCCCGGCGCCACCTCCAGCAGCAGTTCGTCGTGCACCTGTAGCAGTAGCCGCGACGACAGCCCGGCCTGGCGCAGCGCATCGTGCACCCCGATCATCGCGACCTTGATGATGTCGGCGGCGCTGCCCTGGATCGGGGCGTTGAGCGCGGCGCGCTCGGCGGCTTCGCGAACCTGCCGGTTGCTGCTGTCCAATTCGGGCAGATACCGGCGCCGGCCCAGCACCGTTGAGGTGTAGCCGTCCTTGCGGGCCTGCTCGACGATGGCCAGCAAGTAATCACGCACTCCGCCGAATCGGGCGAAGTAGGCGTCCATCTGTTCCTTTGCCTCTTCGGTGGAGATCTTGAGCTGCTGGGCCAGGCCGTAGGCGCTCAACCCGTACGCCAGTCCGTAGGACATCGCTTTGACCCGGCGGCGCAACTCGGGGGTGACCTCTTCGATCGGCACCCCGAACGCCCGTGACGCGACGAACGAATGCAGGTCCTCCCCGGTCCGGAAGGCCTCGATCAGACCCTCGTCCTTGGACAGGTGGGCCATGATCCGCATCTCGATCTGGCTGTAGTCCGCCGTCATCAACTCGGCGAAGACGAACCCTTCCCCCGGGCGGCCGCCCGATCCCACACAGAACGCGTCCCGGATGCGCCGTCCGGCGTCGGTGCGGATCGGGATGTTCTGCAGGTTGGGCTCCGTCGATGACAGCCGGCCGGTCGCGGCGATCGTCTGGTTGAACGTGGTGTGGATGCGCTCGTCGGGGGCAGTCGACTTCAGCAGACCGTCGACGGTCACCTTCAGCCGGGTGGCGTCGCGGTGTGCCAGCAGATGTTCCAGGAACGGGTGCCCGGTCTTGTCGAACAGCGACTGCAGCGCGTCCGCGTCGGTGGTGTATCCGGTCTTTGTCTTCTTGGTCTTCGGCATGCCGAGTTCGTCGAACAGCACCACCTGGAGTTGTTTGGGTGAGCCGAGGTTGATCTGCTGGCCGATGACCGCATAGGCCGCCTCGGCGGCGTCGCGGATCTGGTCGCCGAACTCGCGCTGCAATGTCTGCAGCTTGTCCTGGTCGACGGCGATGCCGGCGGTCTCCATCTCGGCCAGGGCCGCCTGAACCGGCAGTTCCATCTGGCTCAGCAGCGGCGAGGAGTCGATCCGGGCAAGTTCCTCGTCGAGAGCGACGGCCAGGTCCACCACCGCCCTGGCCCGCAGGATCAGCGTCTGCACCGCCTGGTCGTCGACGCCGTCCGGATCGTCGAGCAAAGACAGCTGTTGCTGCTCCGCGGTTTCTGCCCGCAACTCGCGGCGAAGATAGCGCAGCGACAAGTCGTCGAGGGTGAAACTGCGCTGCCCGGGCCGCACCAGGTAGGCGGCCAGCGCGGTGTCGGAAGTCACCCCGGCCAACGTCCAGCCCCGCCCGGCCAGGTCGTGAATGGCAATCTTGGCTTCGTGCAGCGCCTTGGGTGCCGACGAGTCGGCCAGCCAGCTCCCGAGCGCGGCTTCGTCCTCGGCGGACATCGCGGCGGTGTCGATGTAGGCGCCCTCGCCGTCGGCGGTCGCGATCGCCAGCGCGGTGGCGTCGCCGTCATAGACGACGTGGGTTCCCGAGACCGCGATCCCGGCGCGTTGGCCGTCGCGGGCATGGGCGGCCAGCCAGCCGGCGACCGCGCCGGGTTCCAGTGCGCCGCCCCGCACGTCAAAGCCTTCGTCGACCTCGGGTTCGACGGCCGCCAGGGTGTCGAACAGCCGGTCACGCAGCACCCGGAACTCAAGGTCGTCGAACAGCCGGTGGATCTGGTCGCGGTCCCACGGCAGCAGCCGCAGGGTGTCGGGCGTCTGGGCCAGTGGCACATCGCGCACCAGGTGGGTGAGTTCGCGGTTGAGCACCACACTGGACAGGTTGGCGCGCAACGAATCCCCGACCTTGCCGCGCACCCCTTCGACGTTGTCGACCAGCCCCTGCAGCGAGCCGTACTCGACGATCCACTTGGCGGCTGTCTTCTCCCCCACCCCCGGGATGCCGGGCAGGTTGTCGCTGGGGTCACCGCGCAGCGCCGCGAAATCGGGATACTGCTCCGGGGTCAGTCCGTACTTGGCGACGACCGCGTCGGGGGTGAACCGGGTCAGTTCGCTGACGCCCTTGATCGGGTAGAGCACGGTGACGTTCTGATTGACCAGTTGCAGGGCGTCCCGGTCGCCGGTGACCACCAGAACCCGGTACCCGGCCGCGTCGGCCTGGGTGGCCAGGGTGGCGATGATGTCGTCGGCCTCGTAGCCGGCCTCGGCCAGCACGGTGATGCCCAGCGCGCCCAGCACTTCTTTGGTGATGTCGATCTGGCCGCGGAACTCGTCGGGAGTGGAACTGCGGCCGGCCTTGTACTCCGGATAGCGCTCGGCCCGGAAGGTTTGCCGGGACACATCGAACGCGGCGGCGATATGGGTCGGTGACTCGTCGCGCAGCAGGTTGATCAGCATCGCGGTGAACCCGTAGACGGCGTTGGTGGTCAGGCCGTTCTTGGTCTTGAAGTTCTCGGCGGGCAGCGCATAGAACGCCCGGAAGGCCAGCGAATTGCCGTCCAGCAACATCAATGTCGGCTTGTCGTCGGCCGTCTTCCCAGCGCTCACGGCTCTCACTCTAGGCAGGGGCTAGGCTGGCGCCGTGCCCGGTTCGCAAGACGCTCCGGCCGTCGAGGGCTGGTGGTCCGTCGACGACTCCGGCGCCCCCCATCTGGTCGGAGCGAAGTGCCCGCAGTGCGGCACCTATGTATTCCCGCCGCGGGAGAACAACTGCCCCAACCCCGATTGCGCGGCCGACGAACTGCAGGCCGTGTCGCTGTCGCGGCGCGGCACGCTGTGGAGCTACACCGAGAACCGTTACGCCCCGCCACCGCCCTATCCGTCGCCGGACCCGTTTCAGCCGTTCGCGGTGGCCGCGGTGCAGCTGGCCGACGAGGGCATCATCGTGCTGGGCAAGGTCGATGGGGCGCTGGCCGCCGACCTCACGGTCGGCATGGAGATGGAACTGACCACCATGCCGCTCTACGTCGATGACGACGGAGTGCAGCGTTCGGTATACGCCTGGAAGGTTCCGTCGTGACTGAGCCGGTATCTCTCCCCGAGTCGCTTCGCTCCTGCCCGCCGGTGTACATCCTCGGCGCGGGCATGCACCCGTGGGGCAAGTGGGGCCGCGACTTCACCGAGTACGGGGTGGTGGCCGCCCGCGCCGCACTGCGCGACGCCGGCATGGACTGGAAGCAGGTTCAACTGGTCGCCGGCGCGGACACCATCCGCAACGGCTATCCCGGTTTCGTGGCAGGGGCGACCTTCGCCCAGAAACTCGGCTGGACGGGCATTCCGGTGTCGTCCAGTTACGCCGCCTGCGCGTCGGGCTCGCAGGCTCTGCAGTCGGCCCGGGCGCAGATCATGGCCGGGCTGTGCGACGTGGCGCTGGTGATCGGCGCCGACACCACGCCCAAGGGGTTCTTCGCCCCGGTCGGCGGTGAGCGCCGCAACGACCCGGACTGGCAGCGCTTTCATCTGATCGGCGCCACCAACACCGTGTACTTCGCGCTGCTGGCCCGCCGGCGGATGGACCTCTACGGCGCCACACTGGAGGACTTCGCCCAGGTGAAGGTGAAGAACTCCCGGCACGGGCTGAACAACCCGAATGCCCGCTACCGCAAAGAGAATTCGATCGACGACGTGCTGGCCAGCCCGGTGGTGTCCGACCCGCTGCGGCTGCTGGACATCTGCGCCACCTCTGACGGCGCGGCGGCGCTGATCGTGGCCAGCAAGGCGTTCACCGAAAAGCAGCTGGGTTCCACGGCCGGGGTGCCGTCGGTACGGGCGGTGTCCTGCGCGACCCCGGTCTACCCGCAGCATCTGCCGGAACTGCCCGACATCGCCACCGACTCGACTGCCGTAGTCCCTGCCCCGGACCGGGTGTTCAAGGACCACATCCTCGACGTCGCCTACGCCGAGGCCGGGATCGGACCGGAAGACCTGAGCCTGGCCGAGGTATACGACCTCTCGACCGCGCTGGAACTGGACTGGTACGAGCATCTGGGGTTGTGCGCCAAGGGTGAGGCCGAGCAGCTGCTGCGCTCCGGCGCCACCACCGTCGGCGGCCGGATTCCGGTGAACCCGTCCGGCGGGCTGGCCAGCTTCGGCGAAGCGATTCCGGCGCAGGCGATCGCCCAGGTGTGCGAGCTCACCTGGCAGCTGCGCGGTCAGGCCACCGGCCGGCAGGTGGAGGGCGCCACCGTCGGTGTCACCGCGAATCAGGGCCTGTTCGGCCACGGGTCGTCGGTGATCGTCGCCCGGTGAGCCAGCTGATCGCCGTGCAGCGCTTCCGGATCAACTGATTTCGAAGGGAATCTCATGAGCACACTGCCCGACGCCGAGCTGGAACGACTGTGGGAGCGCCACACCGAACTGGAATTCCAGACCAAGGACGCCGCGGCCACTGTCGCCACCATGACGCCGGACCACTACGTCAACCACGTCCCGGTGCTGACCGGGGGTCGCGGCCCCGAAGAGATGATGGCCTTCTACGGCAAGCACTTCATTCCCAAGATGCCGGCCGATACCGCCCTGCGGCCGATGACGCGAACAGTCGGGAATGGCCGGGTGATCGATGAGTTCACGTTCTCCTTCACCCACGACATCGAGATGGACTGGATGCTTCCGGGCGTAGCCCCCACCCACCGGCCGGTGGAGATCCCGATGGTGGCCGTCGTCCAGTTCGAGGGCGACAAGATCGCCTCCGAACGCATCTACTGGGACCAGGCGTCGGTCCTGGTCCAACTGGGTCTGCTGGAACCGCAGGGGCTTCCGGTCAGCGGCGTCGAGCAGGCCCGCAGGTTCGAGGACCCGCAGCTGCCGCCCAATGAACTCATGGGCGATGCCTGGCGGCCCTAACGTCGGCGATGGGAGCTAGGCCACACCCAGGTACGCCGCGCGCACGCTGTCGTCGGCCAGCAGTTCGCGCGCCGGCCCTTCCCGGGTGACTGCGCCGGTCTCCAGGATGTAGGCGCGGTCGGAGCGGCTCAGCGCCTGCTGGGCATTCTGCTCCACCAGCAGCACGGTGGTTCCGGATGCGTTGATGTCGGCGATGATGCCGAAGATCTGCGAGATCACCATGGGGGCAAGGCCCATCGACGGCTCGTCGAGCAGCAGCACCCGGGGCCGCGCCATCAGCGCCCGCCCGATCGCCAGCATCTGCTGCTCCCCGCCGGACAGCGTGCCGCCCACCTGCTTGCGCCGTTCGGCCAGCCGCGGGAACGTCTGGAACATCCAGTCCAGCCGCTCGTCGTGTTCGGCCTTGGAGTCGAACTTCCTGCCGTAACAACCCATTTCGAGGTTCTCGGTCACCGTCATGCCGGGGAACACCCCCCGGCCCTCGGGGGCCTGCACCAGGCCGTCGATGGCACGCAGATGGGCTTTGACGCGGGTGATGTCGCGGCCGTCGAACCAGATGGACCCCGCCGACAGCGGCCGCAGCCCGGAGATGGCACGCATCAGCGTGGTCTTCCCGGCGCCGTTGGAGCCGAGTAGCGTGACCAGCTCCCCCTCGCGCACCACCAGCGAAACCCCATGTAGCGCTTCGATTTTGCCGTAGTTGACTTTGACGTCGCGGACTTCGAGCAGCGGTGGGGTCTCAGAGCTCGTCATCGGGCACTCCCAGGTAGGCGGCGATAACCGCCGGATCGTCGCGGATGTCGGCGGGCAGCCCGTCGGCGATCTTGCGGCCGAATTCCAGCACCACGATACGGTCGGTGACCCCCATGACCAGCCGCATGTCGTGCTCGATCAGCAGCACCGTATAGCCGTCGTCGCGGATGGCGTGAATGAGTTCGATGAGCGCGGCCTTCTCGCTCGGGTTGAAACCGGCGGCGGGTTCGTCCAGGCACAACAGCTTAGGCTCGGTGGCCAGCGCCCGGGCGATCTCCAACCGCCGCTGGTCGCCGTAGGACAGGTTCTTGGCCTTCTCCTCGCCGCGCTGCGCGATACCGACGAATTGCAGCAGGGCGGCGGCCTTTTCGATGGCGGTGTGCTCCTCACGGCGGTGCCGGGGGCTGCGCACCAGCGCGCCGGGCACCGACGTCCGGTGCCGGGCGTCAGTGCCGACGATGACGTTCTCCAGCGCGGTCATCTCGCCCCACAGCCGGATGTTCTGGAAGGTCCGGGCGATGCCCAGCCGGGTGATCTCGTGCCGCTTCATCCGACCCAGCCGCTGGCCGTCGAACACAACGGTGCCCGAGGTCGGCCGATAAACGCCGGTCATGGCGTTGAAGCAGGTGGTCTTGCCCGCACCGTTAGGTCCGATCAACCCAAGGATCTCGCCGCGCTTGATCGAGAAGCTCACCGCGTCCAGAGCAGTGAGGCCGCCGAACCGGACGGTGAGATCGGTTGCCTCCAGGAGGGTCTCACCCTCGGCGACGCGCACCTCGCGGGTCAGCGAGGCCATCTCCTCGTCGATGATCGGCTCGTCGCTGATCGGCTCGGTCATGAGGCAGCCTTACGCGGATCGGCCCGGGACAGCAGCGCCCGCGCGGATTTGGCGTAGGCCAGCAACTGCTGGCGCACCGGGAACAGGCCCTGCGGCCGGAAGATCATCAGGACCACCAGCGCCAAACCGAAGAACAGGTACTTCAGATCGCCAAGATTGATGCCCAGGAACTCCACCCCGAGCAGCCGGTTGGGCAGATAGACGATGACGAACGCCCCGAAGATCACGCCCAGCTTGTTGCCCTGCCCGCCAAGGACCACCGCGCACAGAAAAAGCATCGAGTTGATGATGTTGAAGGTCGGCGGCGCGACATACTGCACCTGCCCGGCATAGAGCGCACCGGAGAGCCCGCCGATAGCCGCGCCGATGACGAAGGCCCACAGTTTGAACCGGAAGGCGTTGACGCCCATCACCTCCGCGGCGTCCTCATCCTCGCGAACAGCCACCCAGGCCCGGCCCACACGGCTGCGCTCAAGGTTGCCGACCAGCATCAGGATCGCCACGATGAGGGTCAGGCCCAGCCAAAACCACCAGGTTCCGTAGTTGGCCGCGCCGGAGGAATTGCCGCTGGAAAACACCCCGTTGGGAAGTTTGTCGGTTTCGCCGATGCGCGGGTAGGCGACCTGGTTCAGTCCGCGCGGGCCGTTGGTGACACCGGCGAGGTTGTCGGCGAGCAGCCGGATGATCTCGCCGAAGCCGAGGGTGACGATCGCCAGGTAGTCCCCGCGCACCCGCAGGGTGGGGGTGCCGAGGATCAACCCGCTCAGGGCGGTAATGGCCATGGCGATCGGCAAGCAGGCCAGCCACGCCCATTTCTCGGTGAACAGACCACCCTCGCCCATCCTGTTCCACGGGCTGTCCGGGCTGGTGAGCAGCGCGACGGTGTAGGCGCCGACGGCGTAGAAGCCGACATAGCCCAAATCCAGCAGGCCGGCCTGTCCGACGACGACATTGAGGCCGATCGCGATGATCGCCACCATCGCGAACTGGGCCATGGTGCCGCCGAAGCTGATGCCGGGGGTGTCCAGGAAGGGTGGCGTGTAGAGCGGCAGCAGCGCCAGCGCGCCGAAGGCCAGCGCGCCGAAGCCCCACTTCTGCACCCGGGTGCGCTCGGACCACCAGCGGCGCAGCACGTCACCAGGGGCCAGCAGATGTTCAGCCGTGCGGTGCGTCATGCCCGGGCCTTCCCCAGGCTTTCACCGAGAATGCCGGTGGGCCGCACCAGCAGTACCAGCACCAGCAGGACGAACGCGACGACGTCACGCCACTGGGTACCGAACAACGCCTGTCCGTAGTTCTCCATGACGCCGAGGATCAGACCGCCGAGCAGCGCGCCGCGGAGGTTTCCGATGCCGCCCAGCACCGCCGCCGAGAAGGCCTTGATGCCGAGCAGAAACCCACCCGAGTAGATGATGCCCTGCGGCACCCGCAATGTGTAGAGCAGCGCCGCCGCGCCGGCCAGCATGCCGCCGATCAGGAACGTCCGCATGATGATGCGTTCCCGGGACACCCCCATCAGGGTGGCGGTGGTCGGGTCCTGGGCCACGGCCCGGATGCCGCGACCGAATTTGGTCCGGTTGATCGCCACGTCGGTCAGCAGCGCCAGCACCAGCGCCGAGGCGATGATCACCAGGGTGATGTTGGACACCGACGCCCCGAAGATCTGGAACTGGGTTTTCGGCTGCACCAGGATGATCGGCTGCTGGGCGTTGCTGCCGCCGTAGCCCTTGATGATCTTGGGCAGCACGAAGTGGACGAACTCCTGCAGCACGAAGGACATCCCGATGGCGGTGATCAGGAAGGTCAGCGGCCGCGCGTTGCGTTTTCGCAGCGGGCGGTACGCGACGGCCTCCAATCCGATTGCGGCCGTGCCGGATACCGCCATCGCGAAGAGCATGGCGACAGCGAGGTAGACCAAGGTGAGCGCCACCCCGCGGTTGTAGGCGTTGCCGCTGGGGGTGAACCCGAGGATGAAGTCGAGGCAGAAGTAGGCCCCGAACATGCCGAGCATGAAAATCTCCGAGTGCGCGAAGTTGATCAGTCGCAGCACCCCGAACACCAGGGTGTAGCCGACTGCCACCAGCGCGTAGATCGCACCCCAGGCCAGTCCGTCGATGGTGAACTGCCAGAAGCCCTTCTGGAGGTTCTCGACGTTGAAGCTGATGTCGCCGGCGAGGCAGGCGTAGTTGCCCCCGAGATTAGTGAGGCACTCGTTGATCATCTGCCCGCTGAGCTCCTTGCACTCGTCCTTCGACAACAGCGCGTCCGGGGCCGGAGGATTCCAGGCCCCGGACGCGCCCTTGTGAAGTGCGCTACTGGACCTTGTAGATCCAGATCAGGGTGCTGGTGAGCTCGCCGGTGTCGGTCCACTGGTACTTGCGTGCGACGCCCTGGCCGTCGTACTTCTTGGTGAAGTCCAGCAACGCCTCGCGGGTGACAGCTCCGGAGTCGACACCCTTGGCCAGGATGGTGCCCAGGTCGTAGCCCTCGGCGCTGTAGGTGCCGGGGACCTGGCCGAACTTCTTGGTGTACTCGTCGGCGAAAGCTCCGCTGGCCGGTGCGCAGGGGCAGGACAGGATCGCGTCCTTCGACGAGGACCCGGCCTGCTTGACGAACTCCTGATCCTTGGTGCCATCGGCGCTGACGAACTTGCCGGTGAAGTCGGCGTCGCGCAGCTGCTGCACGAACGGCGCGGCCTCGGAGTAGTAGCCGCTGTAGAACACCGAATCCGGCGACTGGCCCTTCACCTGCGTCACGGCGGCGGAGAAATCCTTGTCGCCCTTCTTGACCGAGATGTTGCAGGCGGGGACAGCCACCTCACCGAGGGTGTCGCGGACGGCCTTGGCCAGGCCGGTGCCGTAGTCGGTGCTGTCGTCGACGACGCAGATCTTCTTGTCGCCGACGGTGTTCTTCAGGTAGTTGGCCACCGACGGCCCCTGCACCCCGTCGTTGGCCAGACCGCGCAGGAAGGTCGTCCAGCCTTGTTCGGACAGCGTGACGTTGGTGGCCGATGCGGTGACGGACACCAGGCCGGCCTGGTCGAACACCCCGCCGGTGGCCTTGGTCTCACCGGAGAACGCCGGACCGACCAGGCCGATGATCGACTGATCGTCGACGATCTGCGGGGCGATCGCGGTGGCCTTCTGCGGGTCGCCTTCGGTATCGAAGGTTCGCAGCTCGATCTGGCAACCGGGATTGGCGGCGTTGTGCTTGTCCAGCGCCAGCTGCACGCCGTTCTTGATGTTGATACCCAGCGCGGCATCCGGGCCGTTGAGCGCACCGGCCATCGCGATCTTCACCGGCGCACAGGTGGCCTTCCCGTCACCGGCCGGGTCGGCCGCAGTCACACCGGCCGGCGGCGTGACCTCTTTACCGTCCGGGTCCACCTGCACCTGCTCGACGATCTTCAGATCGACGGGTGCGGCGGCCTCCGCCGACGTCCCACTGCCGCTCTTCGAAGACTCATTACTCGGGGCGGGCTGGCTGCAGGCGGAGATCCCCAGCATCACCAGGGCCGCCGAACTCGCTGCGATTGCACTCCGTGTCGCACGACCGCGCACGTTCATACCTCCGGGTTGTTGTCCACCATCCGGCAGGGCCTCGAAAATTACCCCACCGTCGACGCTTCCGGTAGAACATAGCCAACTACCGGCCGAACCGCGCGTCATCCCCCCGCGAAACGCCGCGGTGAGCGGCCGGGTCAGTGCGGCGACGCCGATTCGTCCGGCGCCTGCAAGGTCTCCAGAATCACCTCTGCGACGCGTTTCATGGAGGTGCGCCGATCCATCGCCGCCCGCTGCATCCAGCTGAACGCCTCGGGTTCGGTCATCGAGTGCTTGGCCTGCAGCAGACCCTTGGCACGCTCGATCAGTTTCCGGGTTTCCAGCCGGTCCCCCAGATCGGCGACTTCCTTTTCCAGCTGGGTGATCTCGGCGAACCGGCTGACCGCCACTTCGATGGCCGGCACCAGGTCGGTGATCGAGAACGGCTTGACCAGGTAGGCCATCGCTCCGGCGTCGCGGGCCTTCTCCACCAGTTCGCGCTGGCTGAACGCGGTGAGCACGACCACCGGTGCGATCCGCTTGGCGGCGATCTCGGCCGCGGCGTCGATGCCGTCGCGGCGGGGCATCTTGACGTCCATGATCACCAGGTCCGGGCGCAGGCTCTCAGCCAGCTCCACTGCCTCCTGGCCGTCGCCGGCCTCGCCGACCACCTGGTAGCCCTCCTCGCGCAGCATCTCGGCGAGGTCCAGGCGGATCAGCGCCTCGTCCTCGGCGATGAGCACCCGCGGGCGGACGGAGTCGGTGCTAGGGCCAGTCCCAGAGCCAGTCATTCGGCCATTGTGTCGATGACGGCCGACGGCTGCCAGCCGGGGGTCAGGGGCGGGTGGCGATCACGACGTTCATCGCGTCGACCGGATCCTGCCGTGCCGCCTGTTTGGTTCCGGGGTAGCCGGAGAGACCGCGCCACCACATCCACAGCGAGGATTCGTCGGCGACGTAAGCCTGCACCGCGTGCTCGTCGAGTGCGTCGCCGACCGCCTGCAGCGCGTCGTCCGCACGGTGGCTGTCGTGCGCGGCGGAACCGGTCAGTCGCGGCACCTCGTCCTCGCGGACGGCTTGGCCGTAGTCGCTCAGACTGTCCAGCATCCGGTTGCCGAGCGCGGCGTCCATCTGCCCGGCCTTCAGGTACCAGACGACATCCTCGGCCAGGTTGGCCGCCGCGCCGAACTCCTTGACGATCAACTCCTCGCCTCAATCGACGATCGGCCCGCGCCCGGGCCACCTGAGGAGCCCCGCAGACCCGATCCACTATCGTTGGATCGCTGACGCCCTCGTATCCCAACTGGCAGAGGAAACGGATTCAAAACCCGTGCAGTGTGAGTTCGAATCTCACCGAGGGCACCAATATTCTCCCGACTCGCCGGCTCAGTGCATCGAACACGCCTGTCCCCGGCGTGCGGTTACCGCGTCATCCGCGTAGCAGGAGGCGTCATAGGTCGGCAGATCGGTCGGCGCCCCGAAGCTGCCCCGTACTACGCCGCTGGCGCAGAGCGTGCTGCCCGGCGCCGCGTGGCATAGCTCGTCGTCGGGGATGAATTCGGCGAGGTCTGCCAGGTGCTCAATCAACTGGTCATCGGCCGCGGCCGGCCCGGCGGTGGCAACTCCCACAGCTGTTGCCGCGACGACCACCATCGACACTAACCAGAGCGCTGATGCCCGCACGACTGACCCTGGATTATCCGGAGGACGGCGCTATTGCCGGACCTGTCGGAGAAAACTCCGCGGAGACCAACTCCGGAACCTCCATGCGGATCTCCTTAACTAAGTCGGTCAACTGACTGACTCCCACGGTAAAGGTGGTCGAATCAGACCGCAGGCGTTCACCAGAATTAGTCGCCCGCGGACGCAGGTCTCGCGACGAACCCCCGTCAGCCGGAGGATCGCGTCAGTCGAATGTCAGCTGTATCACCGGGGCGGCCCACTCGCCGGGGGCAGCGCCTGCGGGGATTCGATCTGAACTGCGGCCGACGATGGCGTGGGCGTTGGCGGCTGGGATTCGTCATGATGGTGTCGCGACTGCAGTATCTCGATAGCGGCCAAGCCGATCAGGAGAAGTCCGATGAGCGTCGGACCCAGCCACCGCCGCAGAGAACGGGTGGGTTTCGGATCGTCAGACAACACGGTGCCTTTCACGCGGAGGTCATCACTGTGACGGTCGCGCTTTCTCGCACCGGTTCAAAATCTATCGGGAGTTTTCCGCTTCCCGCGCGGGATTGACAACCCTCTTGAGCTGGAATCGCCTCGCCGCTACGTGCAACTGTCGGCGTTCACCCACTGGCCGTCCCAGCCCAGGCAGGAGTACATATTGGGAGTCAGGTTGCCCGGCCCGCGGTCGGGGCGGCCGGGAGTCATGATCTCGCCGACGACGTCGGTCAGGTCGGCGCAGGTGCTGACGTTGGCCTGGTTGCCGACCTGGACGCAGGTGTCGGCCCTCGCCCCACCGACCGGTTCGACGGTCTGCACCGCGAAACCGAGGCCGCCCAGGGCCACCGCCGACACCGCGGGGAGAAGTCGTCGCGTCGTGGGCTTCATGTGCAGTGCTCCTTCGCTGCCGGGTTCCGGCAAGGGGAGGTCATTGTTTGCTGAATATTACGTCGCGGGTGCGTACGAACCGCTATCGGACCCGTGTGGCACGAAACACAGCCGTCAGCGCCAACCGTCGGCGGCCTTGGCCATACGCATCAATTCGTCACACAATTGGCGCAGTTCGGCCGCGGGCGCGCCTTCCTCGACCGCCGTCGCCACGTCTTCGGCGGCGCACCGGACCTGATAGACCCGGTCAGACAACTCGGCCGCCTCCCCGGCGGTGAGCACCACCGCATCCTCGGGAACAGCACTGCCCTTGACCAGCGCACGCTGCTCATAGGCGCGCTGGCGGCAGGACTGCCGGCAGTACTGCCGCCGCCGCCCCATGCCGGCGTCGGCGACCTCACGCCCGCACCATCGGCAAGGCTGCGGTCGGGTCCGGCGCGTCACGGCAGTGAGCGTAGACCGGCGACCTCGGGTTCCCCGGTATCATTGGGAGCTGCGTCGGGAACTCGAAGGCCCCGGTTTCGCGTTCTTCCGACGACTACGCAAGGAGAATCACCATGGCTGATCGTGTGCTGAGGGGCAGCCGGCTCGGCGCCGTGAGCTACGAGACCGACCGCAACCACGACTTGGCGCCCAGGCAGTTGGCGCGCTACCGCACCGAGAACGGTGAGGAGTTCGAGGTTCCGTTCGCCGACGACGCGGAAATTCCCGGCACCTGGCTGTGCCGCAACGGACTTGAGGGCACTCTGCTCGAGGGTGACCTGCCCGAGCCGAAGAAGGTCAAGCCGCCGCGCACCCACTGGGACATGCTGCTGGAGCGGCGGTCCGTCGAGGAGCTCGAGGAGCTGCTCAAGGAGCGGCTGGATCTGATCAAGACCAAGCGCCGCGGCTGACCGCGCTCGTCAGCGCTCAGGCTTGACCGCGCTCGTCAGCGCTCAGGCTTGACCGCGCTCGTCAGCGCTCAGGCTTGACCGCACGCATCAGCGCTGGGCCCGGCGGCGATCGATCCGCCCGCCGATCCCCCACTGGGCGACCTTGCCCATGGCTTCGCGGATGTTCGATCCGCTCATCTTCGACACACCGAGCTCGCGCTCGGTGAACGTGATCGGCACCTCGGCGACGGTGAAACCATTGTTGATCGCGCGCCAGGTGAGATCCACCTGGAAGCAGTAGCCCTTGGACTCCACAGTCGCCAGGTCCAGCTTCTCCAGCACCTCCCGGCGGTAGGCGCGGTAACCGGCGGTGATGTCGTGAATATCCACACCCAGCAGCACCCGGGCGTAGGTGTTGGCCGTCTTGGACAGCACCAGCCGCCGGTAGGGCCAGTTCCGGACCGTGCCTCCGTCGACGTAGCGCGAACCGATCGCCACGTCGGCGCCGGCGTCGATGGCGTCCAGCAGCCGGTAGAGCTGTTCGGGTGCGTGGCTGCCATCGGCGTCCATCTCCACCAGCACGCTGTAGCCGCGCTCCAGGCCCCAGTCGAATGCGGCCAGATACGCCGCGCCCAGACCGTCCTTGGCCGTCCGGTGCATGACGTGCACGTGCTTGGGATCGGCCGCGCACAGTTCGTCGGCCAGTTCACCGGTGCCGTCCGGGCTGCCGTCGTCGACGATGAGAACGTGCGCGTCCTTACGGGACTTGCGCACCCGGCCCAGGATCAGCGGCAGGTTCTCCAACTCGTTGTAGGTAGGGATGATCACCAGGGTGCGCCGGCTGGGTGGCTGGTTGCTCATGCGACTCCTTTGCCTGGATTACTACGCCGGCTGTGCGGCGGCCGCACGAAACCACCATTCTGCAATATCGCAGCGCCGATCGCCGCGACCGCGGCCGCAACCAGCAGCCACTGCAGTACAGCCGTCCATTGGGTAGCCGGGGTCTGCGCCGTCAGCAACCGGACACCGACGTCGAGGTAAGCCGGGGTGAAGAAGGCCGTCCGGGCCAGTTCGCGGCCGTCGGGACCGAACGCCGCGCTGATGCCGACGGTTCCCGCCACGATCGCGAATCGGCCGTGCTCCACCGCCCGCAACCGCGCGAAGGCGAGTTGCTGCTCGCTCATCGCTTGATCGAAGGTGGCGTTGTTACTCGGCACTGCGAGGATCTGGGCGCCGTTGCGCACCGACTGGCGCAGCGCGCGGTCGAAGATCACCTCCCAGCAGGTGGCCACCCCGACTGGGACCCCGGCCGGACTGACCACGCCGGTGCCGCCGCCCGGCACGAAATACCCGGCGCGGTCGGCGTAGGAGGACAGCTTGGCGAAGAAGGACCGCCACGGCAGGTACTCACCGAACGGCTGCACGATCTGCTTGTCGTGCCGCTCCCCCGGTCCGGTGAGCGGATCCCAGACGATGACGGTGTTGGAAGCCGCCGGGTTGTCGGACGTGGCGTCCGGCGTCGAGACCACCGCGCCGACCAGGATCGGCACCCCGATCGCCCGCGCGGCGACTCGGATCTGTTCGGCGGCATCGGTATTGGCCAGCGGGTCGATGTCGGAGGAGTTCTCCGGCCAGATCACGAACGTCGGCGCGGGCGCCTTCCCGGCTTTGACGTCGTCGGCCAGTTGCAACGTCTGGCGCACGTGGTTGTCCAGCACCGCCCGGCGCTGGGCGTTGAACTCCAACCCCAGGCGCGGCACGTTGCCCTGGACGGCCGCCACCGTGATCGCCGGACCGTCGGCGGCGGCCGTGCGGCGCACTGCCGGCGCGGCGAGCGCCGTGGTCAGCACAACCGCGCCGATGCAGACGACGGCCGGCACCAGCACGCGCAGGGGCCGTTCGCCGGCCGGCCGCCGGACGACTGTCACTACCAGCGCGCACAGCGACGTCCCCAGCAATGCGACGCCGAACGACACCAGCGGGGCACCGCCCCACTGCGCCAGCGCCAGGAACGGTCCGTTCGTCTGACCGAAAGCCGTCACGCCCCAGGGAAATCCACCGAAGGGAACGCTGGACTTCAGCCACTCCTGCATCGACCACAGACAGGCCAGCCACAGCGGCCAGCCCGGCAGCCGGCTCACCAGCACCGCGAACACCCCGAATACGGCGGGAAACATCGCTTCCATGAGCGACAACGCCAGCCACGGCCCGGCACCGACCAGCCCGCTGATCCACGGCAGCAGCGGCAGGTAGAACGCGACACCGAACGCCAGCCCGTAGCCGAACCCGCCGGCCGGCGTGGTGCGGGGATACACCAGCACCCAGGTCAGCAGGGCCAGCGCGGGTACCGCCGACCACCACCAGCCCACCGGGGGGAAGCTGACGCACAACAGCAGGCCCGCGAGCAGGCTCAGGCCCAGCCGCACCGCCGTTGCGAACACGTCGCGGCGCTCAGCCATACAGCACCACACCGCGGTGCACGGTCTGCCGGGCACGCGGCAGCGCGTCGGCGTCATCCAATCGGGGCAGCTCCGGCACCCGGGAACGCGGATCGGTGGACCAGCGCTGCACGCTGTCGGCCGGTGCGCTGACGTCCAGGTCGCCGGTCTCCCAGACCGCGTAGGAGGCCGGTGCGCCGGGGACCAGGGTGCCGGTGAGCCCGTCGCGGACGCCGCCCGCCCGCCACGCCCCCCGGGTGGCGGCGGCGAATGCGGCGCGGGCCGAGATGGCGCTGCCGGGGGTCTGGTGATGGCTGGCCGCCCGCACCCACGACCACGGATGCATTCCGGTCACCGGGCTGTCGGAGCCGAAAGCAAGCGGCACGCCCGCCGATGCCAGTAACGCGAACGGGTTAAGCCCGGCGGCCCGGCCAGGACCGAGCCGGCGTGCGTACATGCCGTCATAGCCGCCCCACAGCGCGTCGAATCCGGGTTGCATGCTGGCGATCACTCCCCACTCACCCAGCCGGGCGGCCTGCTCCGCCGACACCATTTCCAGGTGTTCGAGCCGGTGCCCGCAGCGGGCCACCGCCGGGGCGCCGAAGCGGCCGACGACCGCACCGAGTGCGTCGACGACGGCGTTGACGGCCGCATCGCCGATGACGTGGAAGCCGGCGGTGATGCCGGCCTCGGTGCAGACCATCAGGTGCTCGGTGACGGCCTCGGCGTCCAGGTGGCAGGTGCCCGTGCGTTCCGGCGCGTCGGCAGGCAGGTCTGCGTAGGGCTGGCACAGCCAGGCGGTGTGCGAGCCCAGCGCCCCGTCGACGAACAGGTCCCCGGCCAGCCCACGCGCCCCGGTGGCTGCTATCAGCGCGCGAGCCTGGCCGACGGTGGACACCGCCTCGCCCCAGTAGCCCATCACGTCGACACCGTGGTCGAGGTCGCGGATCTCCTGCCAGTCCTCGGCCCCGCCGATCTGCGGCCCGGCGCACTCGTGCACCGCCACGATGCCGGCCGCGGCGGCCGTGTCCAGGGCCGCCCGGCGCGCCTGGTCGCGCTGTCCCCAGGTCAGCAGGCCGCGGGCCTGGGCCCGGACCAGGTGGTGGGCCTCGGCGGTCAGCGGCAGCTCGGCGTGGTATCCGGCGGCGGCGGCCAGGCCCGACACCAGCTGCCGCAGCGCGGTGGAGGCCAGCGCGGAATGGACATCGACGCGGGCCAGGTAGGCGGGCACCGCGCCGGCGACGGCGTCGATCTCGGCGGTGGTCGGTGTCCGCGGCCAGTGCGTGTCGTCCCAGCCGTGACCCCATACCGGCGCACCCGGGTGGCGGCTCAGGTGCTCGGCCACCAGCCGCAGCAAGTGGTCGGGATTCTCGGCGGTGCCCAGGTCCAGGCCCGTGCGCCGCAGGCCGGTTGCGGTGAGGTGGACGTGGCTGTCGACGAACGCGGGGGCGACGAATGCCCCTGCCAGATCGACGATTTCGGCGTCGGGGAACTGTGCGCTGCCGACGTCGTCGCTGCCGAGCCAGGCGACGACGCCGTCCCGCACCGCCATGGCGGTCGCGTCCGGGTGCGACGGGCTGTGCACACGGCCGTTGCGCAGCAGTGTGGGCATGCGGATCAGTGTGCCGTGCCGGGTCGGAGTTGGACGGTTACGCGGCGCCGCGCCGCGCGATCGCGGTGTGTTCGGGGCGCGGGCCGGCTGGGTCGGAGACGACTTCGCCGTCGATGTAGTCGCCGCGCCGCACGCGGGGCGCCGACCCGAGGAACTGATCGAGGTTGACCGCCCGCGCGCCACGGACGACACCGCGGCTGACCATCGAGGCCGCCAGCGGGCGCATCGACGAGCGAGTGGCCGGAGTGAGCATGAGGGCGCCGACGGCGGTGCTGACGACGCCCGGCACCAGCACCAGCAAGGAGCCGATGCCGATCAGCACACCGTCGGCGGCGGCGCCGTGCGGGTTGCGGCGGGCCTGGCGCAGCAGCAGCCGGCTGCCGACCACCTGATTTCTGAGCTGGGAGGCCGCCAGCAGCACGCCGGCCAAGAACACGGCGGCCAGCACGACCAGCGTCCAGCCCAGCCCGACAGCCCAGATCAGCAGCGCCACCGCCGCCAGTTCGACAAGGGCATACAGGGCGGCGTAGCGCAGAAGGGGTCGCATCACCATGTTCCTATCGGCCGACATGCTCTGTCCAACGATTCGGGGCGGGGGGCTGTTCCGGTTCGGCATCACGATTGGGTCACCGTCGTCCGGGTATTTGCAGGACATGGGAAAGCGAGACACCGCGGTGACCTACTACCTGCTGGGTTTGTTCAGCGGCATGATCCTCGCTTTTGCCAGCTGCAGCGTCGACGACCCGGACAGGTACAACAAGCAGCCGACAGAGCCGACTCAGACGTCGATCCAACGCTGAGCCGGGTCGGTCAGGCGGAACGGATCTCCAAACCGACGGTCCGGCCGGCGCCGCCGCGCAGCTTGGAGAAGATCGTGAACACCCGGCCGACGATCCCGTAGCGCTTGGTGATGGCCCGGTAGACGTCGTCGGTCTCGGAGTCGTCGAGCACCCGCGCGACGGCCTCGACCGACTCACCCTTGACCCGGCCTTTCATATCGCAGACGGCCAGGGTGACGCGCGGAGTGTTGCGGATGCGCTTGACCTTCCAGGCGTTCTTCTCGGTGATCACCAGCGCGCGGTCGCCGTCGCGGGCGATCCAGATGGGGGTCGGCTTGGGCCGGCCGTCCTTGGTGAAGGTGGTCAGCAGCACGTACTGGGCCTTGGACACATCGTCGAAAGTGGCGGGCATTCCGCCAATCTAGCCTGCCGCTAGCGTGCTTCTAAGTCGCCTTCGGTCTCCAGCAGCACCTGACGCAGCGAATCCAGCGTCGCCGGTTCGGGCTTCTCCCACATGCCGCGGCCGGCGGCCTCCAGCAGCCGTTCGGCCATTCCGTGCAGCGCCCAGGGGTTGGACTCCCCCAGGAACTTCCGGTTTTGCGGGTCCAGCACGTACTGGGCGGTGAGTTCCTCGTACATCCAGTCCGCCATCACCTGCGCGGTGGCGTCGTAGCCGAACAGGTAGTCCACCGTGGCGGCCATCTCGAAGGCGCCCTTGTAGCCGTGCCGGCGCATGGCGGCCATCCAGCGCGGGTTGACCACCCGCGACCGGAACACCCGGTTGGTCTCCTCGTTGAGGGTGCGGGTGCGCACCGCGTCGGGGCGGGTGTTGTCGCCGATGTAGGCGGCCGGTGACTGCCCGGTGAGCGCCCGCACGGTGGCCACCATGCCGCCGTGGTACTGGAAGTAATCGTCGGAGTCGGCGATGTCGTGCTCGCGGCAGTCGGTGTTCTTGGCGGCCACCATGATCCGGCGGTACTGGTGCTGCATGTCGTCTGCCGCCGGTCGGCCGTCCAGGCCGCGGCCGTACGCGAAACCGCCCCAGGCGGTGTAGACCTCGGCCAGGTCGGCATCATCGCGCCAGTTGCGGCTGTCGATGAGCTGCAGCAGCCCGGCGCCGTAGGTGCCGGGCTTGGACCCGAAAATTCTTGTGGTGGCGCGTCTTTCGTCTGGATTCTCGGCGAGGTCGGCCTGGACGTGGGCGCGCACGTAGTTGTCCTCGGCCGGCTCGTCGAGGCCGGCGACCAGCCGGACGGCGTCATCGAGCATCGTGACCACGTGCGGGAAGGCGTCCCGGAAGAACCCGGAGATCCGGACGGTGACGTCGATGCGGGGCCGGCCCAGCTCGGCCAGCGGGATCACCGTCAGGTCGATCACCCGCCGCGACGCCTCGTCCCACACCGGCCGCACCCCGAGCAGGGCCAGGATCTCGGCGATGTCGTCGCCGGAGGTGCGCATCGCCGAAGTGCCCCATGCGGACAGGCCCACCGAGCGCGGCCAGTCGCCGTAGTCGGCGCGGTAGCGGTCCAGCAGCGAATCCGCCATGGCCACACCGGTTTCCCACGCCAGCCGCGACGGCATGGCCTTGGGGTCCACCGAGTAAAAGTTGCGGCCGGTGGGCAGCACGTTGACCAGCCCGCGCAGCGGCGACCCGGACGGCCCGGCGGCGATGTAGCGGCCCTCCAGCGCGCGCAGCACCTGGTCGATCTCCCGGGCAGTGCCGGCCAGTCGGGGCACCACCTCCTGCGCCGCGAAGCGCAGGATCGGTGCGATCGCCGGGTCGTCGGTGATGTCGTCCACCCGGGCGGCATCCCAGCCGGTGGCCTGCAGCGCCCCCACCAGGGCGCGGGCCCGTTCCTCGGCCTCGTCGACGCTGGCGCGGTCGTCGCTGCCGTCCTCGGCCAGGCCCAGCGCCTGCCGCAGGCCGGGTAGGTGCTGATCGCCGCCGAACAGCTGGCTGGCCCGCAGGATCGCCAGCACCAGGTCCAGCTCGGCGGACCCGACCGGCGCGGCGCCCAGGATGTGCAGGCCGTCGCGGATCTGCACATCCTTGATCTCGCACAGCCAGCCGTCGACGTGCAGCAGCATGTCGTCGAAGTGGTCGTCCTCGGGGCGTTCGGCCAGGCCCAGGTCGTGGTCCATCTTGGCGGCCCGCATCAGCGTCCAGATCTGCTGGCGGATGGCGGGCAGCTTGACCGGGTCCAGGACGGCGACTCCTGCGTGCTCGTCGAGCAGTTGCTCCAGCCGGGAGATGTCGCCGTAGGCCTCCGCGCGCGCCATCGGCGGAATCAGGTGATCGACCAGGGTGGCGTGCGCCCGGCGCTTGGCTTGAGTGCCCTCACCCGGATCGTTGACCAGGAACGGGTAGATCAGCGGCAGGTCGCCCAGCGCGGCGTCGGGGGCGCAGTCCGCGGACATACCCAGGGTCTTGCCGGGCAGCCACTCCAAGTTGCCGTGCTTGCCCAGATGGACCGCGGCGTGCGCGCCGAATTCGTGGCGCAGCCACAGATAGGTGGCCAGGTAGTGATGGCTGGGCGGCAGGTCGGGGTCGTGGTAGATGGCCACCGGCCGCTCCCCGAAGCCGCGCGGGGGCTGCACCACGATCACCACGTTGCCGGATTGCATTGCCGCGACGACGATCTCGCCGTCGGGGTCCCCGCTGCGGTCGACGTACAGCTCGCCGGGCGCCGGCCCCCACTGCTCCACGATCGCGTCGGCCAGGTCGGCGGGCAGCGCGGCGAACCACTCCAGGTAGCGGGCGGCGGGGATGCGGATCGGGTTGCCGGCCAGTTGTCCGTCGGTCAGCCAGTCCGGGTCTTGGCCGCCCCGCTCGATCAGGGCATGGATGAGGGCATCGCCATCGGAGGCATCCAGCCCGGGCACCTCGCCGACGTCGTAGCCGTTGTCCCGCAATGCCTTCAGCAGCGCGATGGCGCTGGCCGGGGTGTCCAGGCCGACGGCGTTGCCGATGCGGGCGTGCTTGGTCGGGTAGGCGGAGAAGATCAGTGCCAGCCGTTTTTCGGCCGGCGGAACGCGGCGCAGCCGCGCGTGGTTGACGGCCAGGCCGGCGACACGGGAGCAGCGCTCCGGATCGGGCACATACGAGATCAGGCCGTCGGCGTCGATCTCCTTGAAGGAGAACGGGACGGTGATGATGCGGCCGTCGAACTCCGGCACCGCCACCTGGGTGGCGACGTCCAGCGGGCTCAGGCCGTCGTCGTTTGCCGACCAGCGGGCTCGCGAACTGGTCAGGCACAACCCCTGCAGGATCGGGATGTCCAGGGCGGCAAGGTGTTTGACGTCCCATCCGTCGTCGTCGCCGCCGGCGCCCACCACGGCGGGAGTGGCACCTCCGGCGGCCAGCACGGTGACCACCATCGCGTCGGCCTGCTTCAGCAGTTCCAGCAGATCGGCCGGCGGGTTGCGCAGCGAGGTGCAGTACACCGGCAGCGGCCGGCCGCCGGCCCGCTTGATCGCGTCGCACATCGCCCGGATGTAGGCGGTGTTGCCGGCGAGTTGCTGCGCGCGGTAGTACAGCACCGCGATCGTCGGCTCGGAGTTACTGCGCTTCACGCCGCAGCCGTCACAGCCCTCGCAGCGCGGTTCCAGCAGACCCCAGGTCGGAGTATCGGCCGGCGGGGCGAACCCGAACCCCGTCATCAGCAGGGTGTCGCAGAGGAAGGCGTGCAGCTGCCGCAGGTTCTCCATGCCGCCCTGCGCCAGGTAGGCGTGCGCCTGCACGGCGATCCCCGCGGGCACCGTGGAGCGTTGCATCAGGTCGGCGTCGGGTGCCTGTTCGCCGCTGACCACCACGACGGGCAGACCGGTGCCGGCGAGGGTGTCGATGCCGTCGGGCCAGGCGCGGTAGCCGCCGAGAACCCGCACCACCACCGCCCCGACACCGTCGAGCAGCTCGGCTAATTCGCCGTCGACCAGCCGGGACGGGTTGGCCCAACGGTAGGCCGCGCCGCAGGCGCGGGCGGTGATCAGGTCGGTGTCCGAGGTGGACAGCAGCAGGACGGTGGGTGCGGGCACGTGTTATTCGTACCTAACCGGGTGGGTCCGGTGTCACGCCGGGGCGGGCGACGCTTCGGGAAACGAGGGGGGAAACGAGGGGGGCGACGAGCGGGGCCACCGCCACGATGAGGATGGCGGCCATGATCGCCGGGGCCACCAGAGGCACCCAGGTGAGCCGCACCGGCAGCGTGGTCGCGGCCGC
>JAULZA010000051.1:0-29174 GCA_032117575.1 Mycolicibacterium sp. | reverse complement strand
CAGCCGGGTGCAATACCGTTCATCCATGACGATTGCCCCTGATGTCACCGCGGGGATCCCGCGAACTCGCAACGCACGGCTGCGCCGTTATGTCATGACTCGCCCAGCGTTCTACGACGTCAAGTACGCGATCAATCCCTGGATGGACCCCACCACGGTGGTCGATGTTGATCTTGCGATTTCGCAGTGGGAGAGGCTGCGTGACACCTATCGCGAGCTGGGCCACACAGTCGACGTCGTCGAGCCCGTGGCGGGCTTGCCGGACATGGTCTTCGCCGCCAACGCGGGATTGATCGTGAACGGAGCCGCAATCGTCGCGCGCTTCAAACATGCGGAACGCGAGGGTGAATCGGCAGCGTACGCCGAATGGATGACCCGCCACGGCCACCCGCCGGTGAACACCCGTCACGTCAACGAGGGACAGGGCGACCTACTGGTGGCGGGCGGGCTCATCTTGGCCGGCACAGGTTTCCGGACGGATCCGCGAGCTCACCGGGAGGTGGCCGAGATTACCGGGATGCCCGTACTGACACTGGAACTCGTCGATCCCCGCTTCTACCATCTCGACACCGCGCTGACAGTCCTCGACGACACCACTGTCGGCTACTACCCACCGGCATTCAGCGAATCATCCCGGCTCCGATTACAGGAATTGTTTCCGGATGCGATCACCGTGGGCACCGCCGATGCCTACGTACTGGGGCTTAACGCGGTCTCCGACGGCAAGCATGTGGTTCACCCGGAGCCGGCCACCGGCTACGCCGAACAGCTGCAACAAGCCGGTTTCGAGCCAATCGGCGTCGATCTGTCCGAGCTGATCAAGGGCGGCGGATCGGTCAAATGCTGCACGCTGGAGATTCATTCATGATCGTCAGCGGCGCAGTCGATTCCAGAGCCTCGACGACAACTGCGGCGATCGCAGTCGAGGATGCGCACACCGCGCATAACTACTCACCGCTGCCGGTGGTGGCAACCAGTGCTCGCGGTGCGTGGATCACCGATGTCGAAGGTCGCCGGTATCTGGACTGTCTGGCCGCCTATTCCGCGGTCAACTTCGGCCATCACAACCCCGAGATCGTCGCAGCCGCTCATCGGCAACTCGATGAGCTGACGCTGGTAAGCCGGGCCTTCCACTCCGACCGCCTGGGTCCGTTCTGCGCGGTTCTCTCCGAGTTATGCGGCAAGGACCTGGTCTTGCCGATGAACAGTGGCGCAGAGGCTGTCGAGACCGGGATCAAGGTCGCACGCAAATGGGGTACCGAAGTCAAGGGTGTGCCCGAGGGGATGGCCAACATCATCGTGGCCGACAACAACTTTCACGGCCGCACGATCAGTATCGTCAGTTTCTCCTCGGATCACTCGGCGCGCGCAGGGTTCGGTCCCTTCACGCCGGGATTCCGCTCAACCCCATTCGGCGACGCCGAGGCGGTTGCGGCCGCGATCGACCAGCACACGGTTGCGGTGCTCGTCGAACCCATCCAGGGCGAGGCGGGTGTCGTTGTCCCACCGGAGGACTACCTGCCCCGGCTGCGTGAGTTGTGCAGCCGGCAGAACGTCTTGTTGATCGCCGACGAAATCCAGTCCGGTCTGGGACGAACGGGCCGTACCTTCGCCTGCGATCACTGGGGAGTTGTGCCGGACGTCTACCTGCTTGGCAAGGCATTGGGCGGCGGAATCATCCCGTTGTCGGCCGTGGTCGCCGGCCGTGATGTCCTCGGCGTCCTCAGGCCCGGTGAGCATGGCTCGACCTTCGGGGGAAATCCGCTGGCCACGGCCATCGGCAGCGAGGTCGTGAAAATCTTGCGCCGCGGTGAGTTCCAACAACGATCGGCGCAACTCGGTAAGCACCTCCACGCACGACTGCGATCGCTGATCGGCCGGGGCGTCCTCGATGTGCGCGGGATGGGACTGTGGGCTGGTGTGGACATCGATCCGCGCCTGGGCACCGGGAAGCAGCTAAGCCGTGCGCTGGCTTCCCGCGGTGTGCTGGTGAAGGACACCCAAGGATCGACACTTCGGTTCGCCCCGCCGTTGGTGATCACCGCCGATGAGATCGACTGGGCGGTCGAACAATTGGCTGCCGTACTGGATGGGGTCGCCTCCTAATCGAAGACGAGCACCGTCATCAGCGATCCCGCGGCGCCGCAACGTCACTGTCGTCGGCATCGGTTGGCGTGGAACGGATCACGCCGTCTCCGCCATAGTTCAACGCACTGTGGTGGCGGCCCCAGAAGAAGTAGAACGCCAGCACCACGAAGACCCATCCGCCGAACGCTAACCAGGTGTACCAATGCAGGCTGAACAGGATGTACCCACACGCCAGGACCGACAAGACGGGGGTCACGGGGTAGAAAGGCACCTTGAATCCACGCGGTAGAGCCGGTTCACGCACCCGCAGTATGACGACGCCGACGGACACCACGATGAACGCGACCAGGGTGCCGATGGACACCATGTCAGCCAGATAGTCCAGCGGGACGAAGCCGGCGAGAATGCTGATCACCACCGCGACGATGATGGTGTTGTTCACCGGCGTCTGGGTGCGTGGGTCGACCTTGGCGAACATTGGGGGTAGAAGACCGTCGCGGCCCATGGCGAACAGGATTCGGGTCTGGCCGTACAGGACGACGAGTGTGACCGAGAAAATGGAGATCACTGCGCCGGCCGCCAAGACCGTTCCCCAGTACTGGCTTGAGGTGACGCGATCGAGGATGGTGGCCAGGCCGGCCTCCTGGCCTTCGAAATCTTGCCAGGGCTGCGCGCCGAGTGCGGCCACGGTGACCACCAGGTAGACCGTTGTCACGGTCACCAGCGCGGCGAGGATCGCCCGGGGCATGGTCTTCTGAGGATTCTTGACTTCGTCACCGGCGGTGGACACCGCATCAAGGCCGATGTAGGAGAAGAAGATCGTGCCGGCCGCCACACCGATTCCGGCGACACCGAAGGGCGCGAACTCGGCGAACCGGTCGGCCTCGAAGGCCGTCGAGGCGATGGCGGCGAACATCACCAGAACGCTCAGCTTGATCAGCACCATGATGGTGTTGACCTTCGCCGACTCGCTGGCGCCCCGGATGAGAAGGGCGGCGCACAGCCCGACCAGTACGACAGCGGGAAGGTTGATGATTCCCGGGGATGATTCACCCCACGGCGCAGCGGACAGGGCCTGCGGCAGATGATGGCCGAAGAAATTATCGAGCAGTTTGTTGACGTACTGACTCCAGCCCACCGCAACCGCGGCGGCGGACACGCCGTATTCGAGCAGCAGGCAGGCCGCAACACCCATTGCGACCAGCTCGCCGAGAGTGATGTAGGCGTAGGAGTAGGTGGACCCGGAGACCGGTACGGCTGAGGCGAGTTCGGCGTAACAGAGCGCGGCAAGTCCTGCAGCGATTCCGGCGATCACAAATGAGGCAACAACCCCGGGACCGGCTTCTGGAACCGCTACGGACAGCACGAAGAAGATGCCTGTGCCTACGGTGGCGCCGACACCGAACAGCGTGAGTTGGAACGTGCCGATACTGCGTTTCAGTTGATCGGAGGCGCCGTGGGCCACGGGCGCGCCGATGACGGGCCGTCGGCGCAGCACCTGCTGCAACAGAGTGATGAACGGAGCCGCCATGTGATCCTCCTGGATCGGGTGAAATTGATTATCGGCCATAGCCGCTCAGTTCGCCTGTCGAAGGATGCCGCTGCATGTCCTGCGGCGAATCGTCCCGCATGTTGAAATAGCCTCCATCGCATTGCGCGGCTGGAATCCGGCCGCGTCCACGGCAGACGCCCGACGCTTGATGAGGATGCCCCCAATGGATATCGACTCCGTTTCGGTTTACGTCGGTCCGAACGTTCATGCACGCGAGGCGGTGATCCGGCTCGAGCTGGACGTCAAGCCGAGCTACGCCGAAACCCTCAATGGCCTAGGGACGGGTGTGACAGACAAACTGGCAGCGGTGCTGCCGGGGCTTGCGCGGGAACAGGCCGAGTGGCTTGCCGCATTGCATGCCGGCGAGGGCCTCTCCATCGGCGATCTGGTCGCCAGGCTGGCTTTGGCGCTGCAGCATGCCGCCGGCATTGACGGCACACTGGCGTGGTCGGGATCCACGGGCGATCCAGATGTTGTCGAGGTGTTCTACAGCTATGGCAATGAGGACATCGGTGTCGAGGCCGGCGAGGTTGCCTGCGACATGCTCGCCGCAATCGCCCGCACCGACGGCGAGGCTCCTGACCTAGCCAAAGACGTCGAGGATTTTCTGGCCTTTGCCGACAGGCATTCTCTCGGGCCCTCGGCGATGGAATTGGTACGTGCTGCGCAGGCCCGCGACATTCCGGTCTACCGGCTGAACGACGCCAGCCTGATCCAGGTCGGCGAGGGCAAGTATCAGCAGCGGATCGAGGCCGCGCTGACCTCAAGAACCCCACATATCGCTGTCGAGATCGCGTCGGATAAGAACCTCTGCAACACGATCCTTGCCGATCTCGGTCTGCCCGTGCCGAGGCAGAAGCTGGTCTACCGCGTGGACGAGGCGATAAGGGCAGCCGAACGCATCGGTTATCCCGTGGTGATCAAGCCGCTCGACGCCAATCATGGCCGGGGCGTCACCGTCAACATCACCGCCGAGGACGGCATCGCCGCCGCCTTCGAGATCGCCGACGCCGAAAGATCGGCCGTGTTGGTCGAGACCATGCTGCGCGGCGACGACCACCGGCTTCTGGTGGTCAATGGCCAGCTCGCCGCCGCCGCCCGCCGGGTGCCGGGTCATGTGAAGGGCGACGGGCACCACACCATTGCCGAGCTGGTGGATGTCGTCAATCAGGACCCGCGCCGTGGCGTCGGGCACGAAAACGTGCTGACGCGGCTCGAACTCGACGAACAGGCCAAGCGCTTGCTTGAGGAAAAGGGCTACACGGAAGAGACGGTCCCCGCCGAGGGCGAGGAGGTGTATCTGCGCAAGACCGCGAATCTTTCGACGGGCGGCACGGCGGTGGATGTCACCGACACGATCCATCCCGATAACAAACTGATGGCCGAGCGGGCAATCCGGGCGATCGGGCTCGATGTCGGCGCCGTGGATTTCCTGACCACCGATATCACCAGGAGCTATCGCGAGACCGGCGGCGGCATTTGCGAGATCAATGCGGGGCCTGGCCTGCGCATGCATATCGCGCCTTCGGAGGGCAAGCCACGCGACGTGGGTGGAGCGATCATGGACATGCTCTTTCCGCCGGGCACCCAGGCGCGCGTTCCCATCGCCGCCCTGACCGGAACGAACGGCAAGACCACGTGCTCGCGCATGCTGGCGCACATCCTGAAAATGGCGGGCCATGTGGTGGGGCAGACCTCGACCGACGCCGTGGTGATCGACGGCAACGTGACCGTCAAGGGCGACATGACCGGGCCGGTCTCCGCCAAGATGGTGCTGCGCGATCCTTCGGTCGACATCGCGGTCCTGGAGACGGCGCGCGGCGGCATCGTCCGCTCCGGCCTGGGCTTTAACTTTTGCGATGTGGGCGCGGTACTGAACGTGACTTCGGACCATCTGGGCCTGGGTGGCGTCGACACGGTGGACGGCCTTGCGCGTGTGAAACGTGTCATCGCGGAAGTCACGCGCGGCACGGTGGTGCTGAACGCCGATGACGAGCAGACGCTGAAAATGGCGGCCTTCTCGCCCGCCAAGCAGGTCATGTATGTGACGCGCAACCCGGAGCATGAACTGGTGCGCGAACATATCCGGCTCGGCAAGCCCGCGATCGTGCTTGAGCAAGGGCTGAACGGCGACCAGATCGTGATCTACGACAGTGGCAGACAGATGCCGCTGATCTGGACCCATCTCATCCGGGCGACACTGGAAGGCAAGGCGCTGCACAATGTCGAAAACGCCATGTTCGCCGCCGGCATGGCCTACGCGCTCGGCAAGACACTGGATCAGATCCGCACCGGACTGCGCACCTTCGAGAACAGTTTCTTCCAGAGCCCCGGCCGGATGAATGTCTTCGACGAACACGGTTTCCGGGTGATCCTCGACTACGGGCACAACGAGGCGGCGGTGGGGGCCATGGTCGATCTGGTCGACAGGCTCAAGCCGCGCGGGCGCCGGATCGTCGGCGTGACCTGCCCGGGTGACCGGCGCGACGAGGACGTGACGGCGATCGCCCGAAAGGTCGCCGGCCATTTCGACGCCTACATCTGCCACCGCGACGACGATCTGCGGGATCGCGGGCCCGACGAAATGCCGACGCTGATGCGGGCTGCCCTGATTGCCGAAGGTGTCGCGCCCGACGCGATCACCATCATCGAGGAGGAGGAAAAGGCCCTCGATGCGGCGCTTTCACAGGCGCAACCCGACGATTTGGTGTTGTTCTTCTGCGACGGGATAACGCGCTGCTGGAAGCGGATCGTTCACTTCACCCCGAAATTCACCGCGACCGAGCCGGAACCCGTCGCACAGCGTCTGGCAGCATCTACCTTCGGCGTTCCCGATGGCTTCGTTCTCAGCTCGGATGATCGCGGTGTGCTGATCGTTCCGGCGACATGACAGGGAGACGTGGCCGAGTCTCATTCGCTCATCGTGGGTGAGTTCCACCCGAAACTGGTGATCATCGGCGGCCGGCTGGAGGATGACAATGCCGCCATCTACGACGAGATGCGCCGTCTGGCGGGCGGACGAATCGTCGTCTTCGCGACGGCGTCGTCGGTGCCTGACGAGGTCGGCGACGAAACCGTTGAGGTGTTTCGCGCCTATGGCTTCGATGCCGTCCTGGCCGGGGTTCACGGCGCCGGCGCGGGCCAGGCCGCGCAAGACAAGGCGATCGCCGATCTCGTCGAGGACTATGGCAGCGTCTATTTCACCGGCGGCGACCAGGCCCTGATCACCGGGGTGCTGGCGCCCAACGGCACCGGAAGCCGGGTGTTGAAGGCGATCCGCAAAACGCAGCGCAACGGTGGGATGGTCGCCGGGTCCAGTGCTGGGGCCGCCATCATGTCCGATGTGATGATTTCCGGCGGCACGTCGCTGGAAGCTGCGACCTATGGCGTGGTCGATGACCCGGACCAGCCCGGAATGCTGCTGGAGCCGGGACTCGGCTTCTTTCCGTGGGGCATGGTCGACCAGCATTTCTCCAAGCGCGGCCGGTTCGGCCGGCTAGTCGTCGGCATGCAGGCGTCCGGCGCGAAGCGCGGCTTCGGCATCGACGAAAACACCGCTTTGTTCGTCGAGGGCACGATTGCGCGGGTGATCGGCGAATATGGTGCCGTCGTTCTCCATCTTGAGGAGGCGAATGTCGATCGCCACCGCAGGCTGATCGAAAATATCGGTTTCAGCTACGCCGACAACGGTGACAGCTGTGACCTGGAAACGGGCGAGGTCCTCCCCGGTCCGGGCAAGCGGCCGGTGAACCGGTGCGACATTACCTACACGGCCCCCGCCCGCTCGCTCCGCAACGTCTTCGGCGCCTACACGCTCTACGACCTCGTGGCGCGGCTGGTGCTGGGGGACTCCGAGGCCTACCCGGCGGATCGCGCCCGCGCGATAGAGCCCAAGGCGGGTTGCGCCACCAGCGTGGAAATTTCCCGCCAGGGCGGCCGTGCGGCCGCCTACGTTCTGGGCGGCGGGCGTGATTTCCGCATGACGGCGGTGGATTTCCGGGCCAGCATGCAGACGCGCCAGCTCAATGCGGCGCAACTGGCGGAGAACCGGCGGGCGGCGCTGTCCCGCGACTACGGTGCGAAGCCGGGACAGCAGGCGCGCGTAATGATGCTGGGCTCGGCGCCGCTCGACCGTGGCAGCCCGCTGCTCGCAGAACTGGCGTCGCAGTGCGAAGGGCCGGTGGGTGTGCTTGCCGCCGCTTCCGCCGAGCCCCGCGCGACTGCGCGTGACTACATCAGCGCCTTGCGCGGCCACGGCGTCGAGGCCACCGATTTGCGCGTCACCATCGACAATGTTGATCGCCGGATGCGCGAGGAAGCGCTGGTCGAGCAGATCGCCGCCCTACGCACCATCATCCTGACCGGCGGTAACCAGATCAGGCTGGTGGAATCCCTGCTCTACCGTGGCGATGTCACGCCGCTGCTGATGGCCATTGCGCGGGCGCGGGCGGCCGGCGCGATGATTGTCGGGGTCAGCGGCGCGGCCTCGGCGCTGTCCGGTTGCATGATCGGCGGTGGCACGTCCTACGAAGCGCTGCGATTCGGCATTGCCTCGGATATGGGACGGCACGGATTGGTGATCCAGGAAGGATTGGGATTTTTTGGCGCCGCCATCGTCGACCAGAAACTGTCCTCCTCGCGCCGTCTCGGCCGCCTTGCCGTCGCCTGCGCCGAGGAAGGCGTGCGCTTCGGGCTCGGTCTTCTGGAAGACAGCGGCGTCATCGCCAACCACGACAACAGCCAACTCACCGCGATCGGTGCGCGCGGCGTCGTCCTGGTCGAAATCGATCCGCTCAAGACCGAGCTTGCGGGGGACGATTTCATCGCGCACGACACCAGGCTGTGTTGTGTCGGCCCTGGGGATGTCATCGACATGGCGGCCGGGACCGTCACCCGGCTGGCGCCGGCAACCGCTTCCGCCACCGTGCTGGATACGCTGGTGGCCGAGCTGATCGAGGACTGCGTCGGCAATACCGGCCCGGTGACCGCGCCTGGTGCCACACACGAAGCGCATATTGCCTTGCGCTATCGCTCAGATGAGGATGGCACCGGCCATCTCGATATTGAAAGCATCCGTGATCGGCACGGATGAAACTAATAAAGAACGGACAAACATGTATTTCAATGGGAACACCCTGACCACGCTGCTTTCCGACGCGGAGAAAGCGGCTGCAAACGCCCCTGCCATCGCCGCCCCCGGGCCGCGCTACACCTCGCCGCTCGCCGTCATCGAGGCCGCCATGGAGCTGCCGGAACTAGGCGAGGCCGGCGTGACGGCCTTTCTCGATGCGCAGGGGATCGAACTGCGCGACATGCCCCCCGGTCCTCGTTTGATCGCAGGGGCGCTGGCGACGGACGGCAAGCTGAAAGCTCGCCTGCATGCTGCCTGTGCGGCCTACTACGAGACGGATGTATTCGTGCTTTCGGACGGCGAGGTGGCTGTTCCGCAGACTGACGCTCCGCTGCCTGACGCTCCGCAGGCGTAGTGAGACAGGCGGAGTGAGAAAGGCGGAGTAGACAGGTGCGCCAGACCTACGATCTGCCGGGTTCGCCACATCACCTGACCGTGCTCCGTTTCGGTGCGGCGGGCACGGGCAAAAAGGCCTATTTGCAGGCCGGACTGCATGCCGACGAGTTGCCCGGCATGCTCGTCTTGCGCATTCTGGCCGGGCAGCTGGCCGAAGCGGAAGCCCGCGGCGAGGTCCATGGGGAAATCCTGCTGGTGCCGCAGGCGAACCCGATCGGCCTGGCGCAGACCGAAACCAGCTTCCTGTCCGGCCGGCTCGAAAGCGGCACGGGGGAAAACTTCAACCGCAACTATGCCGATCTGTCAGACCTCGAAAGCCTGTCGCTGGGGCCGGACGCGGCGTCGAACGTCGAAACGATCCGGGCTGCGATGTCCGCGCGGCTTGCCGCGATGCAGCCGGAGGGAGCACTGGCACATCTGCACAGGAGATTGTTGACGCTCGCCCATGACGCCGACCTCGTGCTCGATCTCCACGCCGACAACGAGGCCGAGCCACACATGTATGTGGGCCCGGCGCTGTGGCCGGCGGCCGAGGATATCGCCGCAGCGATCGATGCGCGGGCGGTGCTGCTGGCAGAGGTGTCGGGTGGTTGCCCCTTCGATGAGGCCTGCGCCAGTCCATGGTGGGCGCTGGCCGCGCAACATCCCGATCTGCCCATTCCGCCGGCCTGCCTCGCCGCCACGCTGGAAATGGGCAGCAACGACGATGTCGATCCCGAACGCGCCGCCGATCAAGCGACGGCGCTGCTGCGCATGTTGCAGGGACGCGGCTTCGTCGAGGGGTCGGGCGGGCGCCCGCGTTTGTCCTGCCGCGCCACGGCGCTGACGGCGATGGCGCAACTGCGCTCGCCGGTCACCGGGCTCGTCGTCTATCGCCGTCGGCTGGGCGATTGGGTCCACAAGGGCGATCTGATCGCCACGGTGATCGATCCGCTGGGCGACGAGACGGAATTGCTGGCCGAGACCGACGGGCGGCTCTTTGCTCGCCATAGCCAGCCTTATGCCTGGCCGGGACGGGTGATCGGCAAGATCGCCGGCGAAGTTCCGCTGGATGGCAGAACGGGCAATCTGCTTTCGGATTGATGCTTGCCGCGCGGAAGCGTTCTACCTTCACGGTCGTCGACACAGCCGGTGACAAATACGGCATTCAGCGCGAGCAATGGGATGATGCCAACACCGCGCTGCGCAAGGCCGGCATCGGGGTCATCGCTATCGTTGCACCCGACGATAAGGAGCTCGACTAAATGGCATTCAACCTGAAGAACCGCCACCTGCTGAGCCTGGTCAATCACACCGAGCGCGAACTGCTCTACTTGATCGAACTTTCGCGGGACCTCAAGCGGGCCAAGTACTCCGGTGGCAAGCGCAAGAGCCTGGAGGGCAAGAACATCGCGCTGATCTTCGAGAAGACCTCCACCCGCACCCGGTGCGCGTTCGAGGTCGCGGCCTATGACGAAGGCGCTCATGTCACCTACATCGATCCTGCCTCGTCGCAGATCGGGCACAAGGAGTCGATGAAGGACACCGCCCGGGTGCTCGGCCGGATGTACGACGCCATCGAATACCGCGGTTACAGCCAGGATGTCGTGGAGGAACTGGCCAAGTACGCCGGTGTCCCGGTGTTCAACGGCTTGACCGACGAGTACCACCCCACCCAGATGCTGGCCGACGTGCTGACCATGACCGAGCATTGCGTCAAGCCGCTCCACGAGATCTCGTATGTGTTCGTCGGCGACGGCCGCAACAACATGGGTAACTCGCTGCTGCTGGTCGGGTCCAAACTCGGTATGGACGTTCGTATCCTGGCGCCGCAGGAGCTGCAACCCGACGCGGAGCTGGTCAGGATGTGCGAGGGCTTCGCCAAGGAGTCCGGTGCCCGCATCACCATCACCGACGATGTCAACAGCGGCGTCACGGGCGTCGACTTCATCCACACCGATGTCTGGGTGTCCATGGGGGAGCCGATCGAGAGCTGGGCCGAGCGCATCAAGCTGCTGATGCCCTATCAGGTGAACGCCAAACTAATTGCCGCCGCCGACAATCCGCGCGTGCGGTTCATGCACTGCCTGCCGGCTTTCCACAACTCCTCGACCAAACTTGGTCAGCAGATCGCCGAGCAGTACCCGGATCTCAAGGACGGTATCGAGGTCACCGAGGACGTGTTCGAAAGTCCGGTCAACATCTGCTTCGATCAGGCCGAGAACCGCATGCACACCATCAAGGCCGTCCTGGTCTCGTCGCTGGCCTAGCTCGAGGCGCCCAGGATCTTGATCGCGAAGACCAGGGTGTCGCCAGGCTCGATTCCGGCGCGCGGCTCACCCTTGGGGTAGCCGTCGGCGGAGGTCATGGCGACGGCGACGGTCGATCCCACCTTCTGTCCGGTGATGGCCTTCTGGAAGCCGGGAACCACCCCGTCAAGGGGGAAATCGACCGGCTCGCCCCGCTCGTAGCTGCTGTCGAAGACGTTTCCGTCGCGACCGTTGACGCCCATGTAGCAGACCGAGACGGTCGCGGTCGGCGCAACGACGGGGCCGGAACCGGCCTGCAGCGTGCGCACCTGGGTTTGGCTGACGCTGAACGGGCCGTCGACCTTGACCACGGGTGCCGCCGTGTCGGTGGATCCTGTCACCGCGACGCTGCCGGTCGCACCGGGCAGTGTCCACTCCGGACTGCCCGCGTCGGCCGGAGCTGCCGTCGGGCAGGTATCGCCGGCTTGCGCGGTCTTGGTCGCGGCAGAGACCGACGACGAGCCGGCCGACGAGGTGTCCGTCTTCGATGAACATCCGGACAGCATCAGCACGAGCGCGCAGCCGGAAGCCAGCAACGCTGCCGAGGAGGAATGAGGAAGTGTTTTCACGCTGGCCCACGCTACCGTTTCGTGCTTCGTGCCGACGAATCCCTTTTCGAAAGATGTCGCCACGCGGACGGCGGGCAATGGAATGATGACGCGTTAGGTGAGCTGGGGTAACGCAGACTTGACCGGTGATTGGGGCGTTCCATGCATCAGGACAGTCCGCAGCGGGCCCGACCCCATAAGTTGGGAGTTCTGGCGATTGCAGTCGGTATCGGAACAGCGGCCGTCGTCGTCGTGCATGGCGACAACCGACCGGCCGGTTCCTCGCTCATGCCGCTGGTCAACAACACGACAGCGTTCTCAACCACGATGACCGTGCCGGATTCGACCGGGCTCGTCGTCCGCGCCAGGTCGGCGCCCTACAACGGGGCCACCGACATGACGCTGCTGGTCGACAGAGTTCCGGTGACCACCGTCACAGTCAACTCGACGTACTGGTCCGATTACACCTTCGGCTGGGCCATCCCCCCCGGCACCTACGAGATCAGCGTGGCTCATTCGATCAGTGCCGAGGCCGATCAACCCGTCGAGGTGGAGTCGATAACACCGATCAGCGATGCGATCGGGGACGATTTCGACGGCCCGGCAGGCTCGCCTCCCGATGACGCGCTGTGGACGATGAAGAAGGGCACCGGATGGGATCCCGGCGTGGAGGACTACACCACGGACAACGTCAAACTCGATGGGCAGGGGAGCCTGATCATCACGGCGACCAAAACCGCCGATGGGCAGTACAAGTCCGGGTGGGTGCAGTCGACGAACAAGATGAGCCTCGGCTACGGCACCACAACCGCGAGAATCAAAGTCCCTCAGGGGCAGGGCCTTTGGCCCGCTTTCTGGCTTAAGGGAGCCGATGAGGACGTCACGCCGTGGCCCGAGTCGGGGGAGATCGACGTGCTGGAACTGCCCAGCACAAGCACCACGGTCTACTCGACACTGCACGGGCCCATCGAGGGGACCAAGCAGACCAGACAGGCACAGTTGATCTCGAACGTGGCCGACCTGTCGACCGAGTACCACGACTACTGGGTCAGGCACCTTCCTGACGAGATCACCGTCGGGATCGACGATGTCACGCTGGGCACCTTCACACCGGATTCGCTTCCAGAGGGCGCGAAATGGGTCTACAACCGGCCCATGCACGTGATCGTGAACATGGCCGTGGGCGGCCCCTGGGCCGGCGATCCCGACGCTTCAACCCCGTTCCCGGCCGAGATGGTCGTCGACTCCGTGCGCTGGAAACCGGCCTGAGCGCGGCGCTCACCTTTGGGCTTGTCGCCATTCAATGACACACTGGTCAGAATCCCGAAACGCGACTTCCGGGGAAAAGGGGCGCCACGATGCACTGGACACATCACCACCGACACCAGCGCCACGCCTGGGCTGCCGGTGCCTGCATAGGCCGGGTGAGAGGCCTCGCGGTTGCGCTGGGGATCGGGGCGGCAACTGCCGTCGGGTATGCCGCCTGCGCCTCCGCCGACACCGCGTCGTCGGCCGCAGACGCGGACACCTCCACCTCCCAGTCGGTCGACGCCGGTCCCCAGCGACCGTCACGAGCGGCCGCCGGTCCGGCCCGCGGTTCGTCCCCGGCACAGGCTGATCCGCCGATCTTCACGGCGCCACCAGCAGCCACCAGCCGGCCCTCGCGAGCCGACATCGGCGATCCGCCGGACATCTTCGACGAACTCGGAGCACCGGAGGCCAACCGAGGGCTGCCGGATGCCGCCGCGGTGCCGTCGCCGGCGGTAGCCCCAACCTCAGCACCGCAACCGTCGATCGCGGAACTCCCGATTGCGCCATATACGTTGTCGCTCAACGCGATCGGTGCGAGCGCCGCTGTTGCCGTTCCGGCGGCCACGGCGTTGTCGGCGGTCGTCCAACCCGCACCGCCTCTTTCCGCCGTCGCCATACCGGTGCCGCCGCCGGTGGCTGTCGTGTCGCCGCCGATCGCTGCCGATTCGCTGCAGAAATCGTTCAGCACGGTGCTGTCCGCGCTCTCCGACGCGCTGTCCGGGACCGCGCCGACGGCACCCGCCGACGCGGCAATCGCGGTGGCGATGGAAGCGACGCGACGTGAGCGCGCCACCGGACTGCGGTTGCTGCGCAGCGGGTCCGCCGCGCCGGTGGCTGCCGCGACGACCACCAGCAACAAGACCGCGACCATCGAAGCCGAGCGGATGACCGTCGCACCGGCGACCGCGGGCAGCGTCATCTATGACCGAAGTGCCTCCGGGGGATACGCGCTCAAGCTGACCGCTGGCGGAACGGCAACGCGCACGGTGACCCTTCCGGCATCCACCGCGCTGACCATCCGGGCCAGGACAAGTTCGGGTGCATCCCCCAATCTGACGCTGACGGTCGACGGGGTGCCGGTGACCACCGTGGTGGTCAGGTCGACATCCTGGACGAACTACACCATCACCGGGGTGATCCCGGCCGGTTCTCACGTGGTTGCGCTCTCGTCGTCCACGGCCACGTCCACCGGTCCGCTGTTCATCGACAGGATCACCACGGCAACCGGGTCGATCGGCGACGATTTCACCGGCCGGGCGGGATCGGCGCCCGACAAGGGCATCTGGACGCCGAAGGTCGGCTCCGGTTGGGATCCCGGTATCGAGACCTACTCACCGAGCAACGCCTTCCTGGACGGGCAGGGGCGCCTGGTGTTACAGGCGACCAGGTCCAGCACCGGCGCCTACACGTCCGGCTGGGTGGAGTCGAAGAACAACATGAGCTTCGGCTACGGCACCATCACCGCGCGGATGAAAGTCCCTAAGGGGCAGGGCATCTGGCCGGCATTCTGGCTGAAGGGCGCCGATGAGGACACTACGGCGTGGCCGATGTCGGGGGAGATCGACGTCGTCGAGCTGCCCGGCACCACGACCACGTTGTACTCGACCTTGCACGGCCCGATCGCCGGAACCACCAGTACCCAGCAGGCTCAGATCATTTCCAACCTGCCGGACCTGTCGACTGATTACCACAACTACTGGGTGCGCCACCTTCCCGACGAGATCACCTTCGGCGTGGACGATCTCACCCTGGGCACCATGACGCCGGAATCGTTGCCGCCGGGTGCGACGTGGGTCTACAACCGGCCGATGCAGGTCATCCTCAACGTGGCTGTCGGCGGTCCATGGGCGGGTCCGCCGGACAGTTCCACTCCGGCGACTTCGCCGATGCTCGTCGACTATGTCCGGTGGGATCCGCCGGCCTAGCCGTCGTCGTTCTGGCTCCCGCGGCCGGTGCGGGCAGAGCGGGGAGCAGAGGCCCGCTCGGCGGACTGTCCGTTGGCGTCGCGAGTTGTTGCAGGCTTTCGCCCGGGAACCGAATCGGTGTCTGCAGCCCTCTCGCCGAGCGCGTCCAGTGTCGGGTCCTCGAAGTCAACGGGGTCCGCGTCCGACACCGGATCCGAAAGGGCCTCTGCGTCTTCGGCATCCGCCTCGACCGGGGCCTCGACAGGGGCCTCGACAGGGGCCGCGACCGGGGCCGCCGTACTGGCGGCGATGGACGTCTTGTCGTGGCGTGTATACGCGGAGTCAACGAGGCGCTTCAGCGTGGGCTCCACGACGATCAGCAGTGGCAGCAGTTGCACGATCGGGAGATTGTTGCTGGGCAGCAGGTACGTCGTCGTCACACCGCCCTGGTCGTTGGTGGCGACGGTGACGCTGTCGGCGGGCGTCTCGGACAGGTCGGCGAACATGCTGGGGACGTGCAACAGCATCTCGCCGGCAATCGCGTTGCTGATGGCCAACAGGTTCCACTGCCGGTCCGGATAGTCCGCGAAACCGTCGTACTGGGCGGCAACGACGGTGGTGTCGTATTTGGTTTCCGCCGGTGCGGTGTAGGTGAAATCCAGAAACTTATCGTGGCGACCCTGATTGAACGAGAATCGGCTGGAGTCACCCACGACGATGAAGTTGAGTTGGCTCTCGTCCGGAGCTTCGGGGTCAGTGGCCAGACGACGCAGGGTTTCGTCGACCACCAGGGAACCGGCGGACAGGCCGACGACGGTCACGTGCTCGTCGGGACCGATCCGGGTCAGCGCGTCGTCAATCGCCGCGTCGAGGTTGTCGGCCCCCACGGTGATCGCACCGCCCAGGGTCAGCGGAATGGGGCCGAACGGGCGGCTGGGCTGAGGCCAGGGGATCCCGTGGCGGTCATAGCTGCCGAACATGCCACCCAGCACCTCCGCCATCAGCATGTCTGGCATCGCCGCACCGCCGAGTCCGCTGAGGATGAGAACCTGATTTGCCCCCATGGCCGGCGCTGCTGAAGCCAGCGCAATAGTGCTTGCCGCAGCGACTGACGCAAGAATTGATCGCAACCTGGATGTCCCTTCACGACTGACCCGCAAAACCTAGCGTCCATCGGGGGCAAAACGCCAACGAATCCGGACTTTGGGTCGGCTTGCCGAAGAGGAAGCCAAGCTGCACGCCCGATTCAAGGCCGGAAAGGACTACTAAGGCGCACGGTTACACGTCAGTTGGTCAGGCTCTTCGCCACTTCGGCCAGTGGCGCGAGCTCGACACCGACCCCGGCGCCGAAAGGTGAGCTGAGTGTGAGCACGACAGCTACCGCAAGACCGGCCACAAAGGACCACAGATACATCAGACCGGGACGTTCCACGGTGGACGCCACGAATCCCATGACAACCGACAGGGCCGTCGCTGCTATCGCGATCAGGCACAGCAGGAAGACGGGCACTGAGCGCAGCGCCACGGCTTGCAGCGAGCCCCGTGCACCCGTCATCGCCTGCGCGGCCGACACCATGCCGTTGGCCTCCGGAATGCTGGTGCCGTCGCGGTAGGCGACGGCGTGGATGCTGTCCTGCAGTTGGTCATATCGCGCCGCCGAGGGAAGGTTGGACGACTTACCCCGGACGAAGCTCGAAACATCCTCGGCCACAACGGCTTCCAAATAAGCGCGCAGGTTGTCGACCACCTCGGTGGCCCCGGCCTTGTCCCGGATCGCCTTGGTGGACCACGCGACCTGTTGAGCCGAGGACGCCTGCAGGTCCACAGCAGTCTGCCCGGTGTTGATTGCCGACCATGACATGGTGATCGCGAAGGCGACCAGGAACGCGAAGATGGCGCCGAGCGGCCCGACGATCCCGTCGGCATAGTCAGACTGTTCGGTCGACACCTTCGCCCTTCGCACAAGGTGTCGCGTGCCACCGGAGACCGTGGCCAGGAAAGCGAAGCAGCCGGCCACCAGCAGCCAGGGGGAGAGGTTATTGAGCATGGTGACTCGACCCGGGCGGCATGTGTGTAGACCCTACGGCCGAACCGGTGGATTGCCCGACTGCACTGAATCCGCTCCGTGCGGGATCAGGCGCACCTCGGTGATGGCGTTGCGAGAAATCCCGCGGACCTCGATGGTCCAATCCGTCATTTCCACCCGTTCGCCGGCAGCCGCGGGGATTCGGGAAAGCGCCACCAGAACCAAGCCGGCGATAGTCGTGTAGTCGCCACGAGGCGCATCGGTGAACTGCACGCCCACATCAACGAGGTCGTGGATCGGAAAACTTCCTGGCAGCAACAATGTCCCGTCATCCAGTCGCCGCACAGCCAAGACGTCTCGATCGGTCTCGTCGTAGATTTCGCCAACTATCTCTTCGAGCACGTCCTCCAGCGTGACGATCCCAGCTGCGCCGCCGCGTTCGTCGACAACGAGCGCGAATTGCTCGCGATCGGTTTTGAACCGCCGTAGAGCGCCCGAGACCGGAAGGCTGTCAGGAAGATTGAGAATGGGGCGCACCGCGGTTTCGACAGTGGCGGAGTCGGGGAGCAGATCCCGCAGATGCACAACTCCGATCACCTCGTCGAGGTCGCGGCCGCGAACCACGGGCGCACGGGAGTGTCCGGATGCCACCATTGCTTCACGAGCCTCAGCAAGTGGCATGCCGCACGGCAATGTCACTACCGCGCGGCGCGGAACGAGGATCTCTCGCAGCAATCGGTCATGAATCTCCAAGGCCCCCGAGATCATCTCGCGCTGCTCGGGGCTGAGCACCCGCTGAACCGCTACCAGTTCCTGCAACTCCTGCGCGGACAGCTGCTCGCCAGAGCTCTCGGACTTGCCGCCAAGCATCCGAACCAAGACGTCGGTGGCCCGGCCCAACATCCACACCATCGGTTTCGTCAGGGTTGCGAGCCGGTCCAGAAGCGGCGCAACGAGCAACGCCCAGCGCTGCGGGTGCTGCATCGCCAACCGCTTCGGGACGAGCTCACCGACGATGATGTTGATCGTCGCCAGCACCAGGGTGACCCCGGTGATCGCGACGGCTTCGGCCGCGCCACCCAGGAAACCCAACGCCGGTACGAGCGGCTCGGCAAGTGTCACCGCGGCCGTGGCAGAGGCCAAGTAGCCAGCAAGCGTGATTCCCAACTGGATCGTTCCCAGATACCGGTTGGGGTCACGGGCCAGCCGGATCAGGGCACGTTCGCGGCGGCCGCCGACGCGTTCCAATGCCCGCAGCTGCCCCTCGCGAAGCGACACCAGCGCGATCTCGCTACCCGCGAACAAGCCATTGAGCAGGAGTAGCACCGTGATCAGCCCAATATCGAACCCGTAGCGGCTCACAAGCAGCCTGTCCCTATCCTCGCGGCGCTCGGTCGGCCGGCCTTCGCCAACACAGTTCCCTGAAGCCAGTCACGACAGTTCCACAAATTAGCGGATTCCGCCACGGGTCCGACCCGGGGCCGTTGCCGGCGCGGGATGACTCGGCGAGACTGGCCGGGTGCCGAGGCAACGGTGGACGCGCTGGGGATGGCGGGCCGCGGCGCTGGGTGCGGGTGCGCTGCTGGGGTTGGTCTTCTCAGAGGCCGGTCTGTGGTGGTGGGCCTACGTGGGGCTGGCGCCGGTGCTGGTGATGGTGGCCGGGTCGCCAGGCATGGGGGAAGCGTTGTGGCGCACGTGGTTTGCGGCGTTCGGATTCGTGGTGGTGGTGCACCACTGGCTGGCCGGGGCTCTCGGGTTTTTCCTTGTCCTGGTGGTGGCAGCATCAGCCACAGCGTGGTTGCCGTTCGGGGCGGTGGCCTACTGCTCGCTGCGCCGGGTGGGCCGGTGGCGATCGCTGGCGGCCTGCATGGTGCTGTTGCCCGCCGTGTGGGTGGTGACCGAGGTGGTGCGCTCTGTACCTCTGCTGGCCGGTAGCTGGGGGGCGCTGGGGCTGAGCCAGTCGCCGTTCCCCGCGGTGCTGGGGGTAGCGGCGCTGGGCGGGGTCTGGTTGCTCAGCGCGCTGCTGGTGGCCACGAATGTGGCGGCGGCGGTGGCGGTGCTGCCCGGTGTTCCTTGGTCGCGGCGAGTGGCGGCCCTGGCTGCCGCGGCGGCGCTGGTGGGTGCGGGGTTGCTCTACGGTGCGACGCGACCCGATCCGGACGTGGTCGGCACGCTGCGGGTCGCGGGGGTACAGCCGGGAGTGGTCGACGACGGGGCCGCGCGCCTGGACGCCCACATCACCCTCACCGAGCAACTGCCGGAGCGTGGTCTCGACCTGGTGGTGTGGGGACAGAGCAGCGTGGCGTTCGATCTCGATGAGGACGCCGCGGTCCGGCGCCGCCTACAGGAAACGGCCGAGGAGCTTCAGGCCGGTTTGCTGGTCAACACCGACGGGCGGGGGCGGGACGGCCGGATCTCCAAGACGTCGGTGCTGATCCGTCCGGGGATCGGCCCGACCGACCGCTATACCAAACAACGGCTGGTGCCCTTCGGGGAATACATCCCGGCCCGGCCCGTGCTGGGCTGGCTGGGGCGCTTCACCGCCGCTGCGGACGAGGATCGTCAACCGGGGTCGGGGCTGGTGGTGATGGACATCGCGGGGGTCGGTGTGGGGACCCTGATCTCCTATGAGTCCACGTTTGCCGATCTGCGCCGGGCAGTGGCACGTCGGGGCGCCGAGTTGATCGTGGTGCAGGCTTCGTCGACGACCTTCCAGGGCACCTGGGCCCAGCCGCAGCAGGCGCAGATGGAGGCGGTCCGGGCCGCCGAGTCCGGCCGGCCCAGCGTGCTGGTGGCGGTCAGCGGCACCTCGGCGGTCTTCGACGCCGGGGGCCGCCGGCTGGCCTGGTTGCCGGCCTCAGACACCGGAACGTTCGTACTGTCGATACCGGTCGCCGTGCGGGACACACCCTTTGTGCGCTACGGCGATTGGGTTCCGGCGTCATCGGCCGCGGTGTGTGTGTTGGCAGCGGCTCGATGGCTGTTCCGTCGCCGACGAGCGGGGCGGGCTGACGCGGTGCGCGACGTCACTGGATTTCGAAGTCCGGCAAGCTGAAGGTCTTGTCGAAGAACGGCTGCAGCGGGGCGTAGAGGCGGAAGTAGACGAACCAGCCGTCGTCGCCGGTGGTCTTCATGTAGTTCTTCTCGAAGCCGTCGGGTGCTGTGGCGCCGACGTAGAGGTCGATGCTGCCGTCGGAGTTCTTGACGAGGTCGGGCAGCCGGCTGTCCAGGTTTGCGCTGCGGACGTCGGTGCCGCCGTTGTCGTAGACCCGGCGAGTGTTCTCGCTGTAGAGCGTCAGCGCCCAGAACTGAGCCGCCGGGACGTCTTTGGGCACCCGCAGCTTGTAGGTTTTGTCCGCGCGCAGCAGATCGCCCTTGGCGTCGCGTTTGGTGGTCAAGTAGACCTGACCGGCGCCGACGGTCGGATTGATCATGCCCTTGGTGGTAGACACCGCCTCGTAGAACCAGGTCGTCCGCTCGTCGAGTTCCACCCGGGTGTCGGTCTCCTGTTCGAGGGAGAATTCGAAGCCCTCGTACCACGATGTGCCGGGCCAGTACGGCTCGGCGAAGCGGGGATAGACCTGCAGGTTGCGCGCCATCAACTCACCCATCGCGGCACCCTTGAGCAGGATGCTCTGCTGGCGCTCGTCGGGGTCGAAGGCCTTGCCCTTCTCGATGCCCAGCGGCAACAGCATCGCCATCCATGCCTTGTCCACCGGCCGGACCGGTTCGGTGTTGACGACAGCGGCCAGGGTGCGCCAGTAATCAAGGCCGCGCGGCACGGTGGAGTCCCACTCGACGTCTTTGTCCTCGATGAACCGGGGGGTCGCCAGCGGCTGGCCGACCCGGCCCATCTTCACCGTCGACTTGAACGTGTCGTAGAAGGCCGGGTCTTTGTCGAGGATCCGCAGCGCCACGGAGATGTTGTTGGTCGCACTCTGGAAAACGAAGTAACCGGGTTTGGCGAACTTCGCTGGGTCCTGATCCGGCCCGACGATGATGTACTTCACCCCCTTGCCCTGATCCGGGCCCGTCAGACCGAGGTCGGTCACTGGGCGCTGCCAGAAGTCCAGGACGGTGCCGGCCGTCTGCCCAGGCGGGTAATCGATCTCCAGCGGGCCCTTATCCAAGCTCAGGAAGTTGAAGATGTAGGGCGTGGTCAGGTTCGCCGTAATGACGCCGCGCTTCTCCTTCAACGAGCGAAGCACCACGAAGTCCGTCTCGCCGGTGACGCCGTAGGCCTCCGTCTGGCGATCACGCCAGGTGGTGATGCTGACCAGGGGAGTGCTCCAGATGTAGGACTGGGCGGCCCGCTGGTAGTCCATCTCGTCGTACAGCCGTTTCGAGGCCTCGTCGCCGAAGTAGTTCTGGACCAGCTCGACATCACCGATCGGGGTGGCGATCACCTCGTCGCCCTGCAAGGTGGCTTTCTCCAGCGGCGTACCGGACGACGTTCCGGTTGCGTTGGAGGCTGTGGTCTCCGGGTTGCTGTCACACGCCGAGACGGTGGCCGCAAGCGCCAACGCGGCCGCCGTCGCGGCGCCACCACCGAGGAACCGCCGCCGAGAGGATTCAGCCGGACCGACGTGGGGGAGTGCAACGTTTTCAGAATCAGACATCGCGGGCGGTCCCTCTCATCGGGCTCGTGAGTTCTACCAGTTGTAGTAAACGGCTTACTGGCAGCCCCGCATATTCGATTGCGAATATTTGCTGTCGAGCCAACCGGCCGTTCTGTCGCCGACGAGCGGGCGGCGGGCTGACGCGCAGGCGTGATCGTCAATGCGAAGCTGCTCTGCGAAAGAGCGCCAGTCGTAGAAGAATCGGTCTGTGACCATCACTGCCGATAGCGGCCGTGTTCGTGCGGCCGAGCGCCGAGCGCAGGCTTTGCTCGGGTCGGCGCTGGCCGGTGCCACCCGCAGGGAAACGCGCGCGGCGCACCGGCTCGGCAGGCTGATCGCCGACGACGACGGCCGGGAACTGCTCCTTGACCTGACCGATCAGGTTCTGCGCATTCGCGATCCGCGCCGGGCTGCCCGACGGCTGCGCGATCTGGTCGCGGCCGGCGTCCCCGCATGCCTCGCCCCGTTCGACGCGTTCGGCCTGCGGACGCTCGGTACCGTCGCCCCGTTCGCCCCCCACCTCGCCGAGCGCGCCGTCGACTGGCGGGTCAACCGGGAGGCCGCAGGGGTGATCCTGCCCGGCGAGGACGGACCGCTGGGCCGCTACCTCAAACGGCGTCGCGCCGATGGCTTCCGGCTCAACGTCAACGTGCTCGGTGAGGCGATCCTGGGCGATGAGGAGGCCGACGCCCGCTGCGATCTCGTCATCTCGCGTATAGCGCGGCCCGATATCGACTACATGTCGGTCAAGGTCTCCGCGTTGTGCGCCAACCTCGACGTGCTGGCCTGGCGCCATTCCCTGGACCGGGTCACCCACCGTCTGGCCGCTCTCTACCGGGTGGCTCGCCGGAACCACACCTTCTTGAGCCTCGACATGGAGGAGTACCGCGACCTCGAACTCTCGGTCGAAGCATTCATCAGGGTGCTCGACCAGCCGGAGTTCCACGACCTGCCCGCCGGGATCGCGCTGCAGGCCTACATCCCGGATTCGCATGCCGCCCTTGAAAGGCTCGTCGCCTGGGCCAACGCCAGGCACACGGCGGGAGGCGCGGCCATCAAGATCCGGCTGGTCAAAGGTGCCAACCTGGCGATGGAGCAGGTGGAGGCCGAACTCCACGACTGGCCGCAAGCCCCCTACTACTCGAAGGAGGACGTCGACGCGTCCTACAAACGCATCCTTGACACCGCCCTGGCGACGGCAGCGCCCGGCGCAGTGCGGCTGGGCATCGCCTCCCACAACCTCTTTGACGTGGCCTGGGCGCTCACCGTGCGCGACGACCTTCCGGACCCCTCGATGATCGAGATCGAGATGCTGGAGGGCATGGCCCCAGCCCAAGCCCGGGCCGTGCGCGACGAGGCCGGATCGCTGCTGCTGTATGCCCCCGTTGTGGCCAAGGCCGATCGCGACGCATCGATCGCCTACCTCTCGCGCCGCCTCGACGAGAACTCCGGTCCGGAAAATTTCCTGCGCTCGCTGTTCGACCTCACGCCGACCTCGCCGGCCTGGAAGCGGGAATTGGAGCGATTCCGGACCTCGGTCGATCGACGATCCGTCGTCGAGATCACCAGCCACCGCAGCCAGGACCGGCGCGCGCAACGCGACTATTTCCCGGCCGACGGCACCTTCGGCAACGTTGCCGACACTGACTTCACAACACCGGGGAACCGCGCCTGGGCTGAGGGGATTCTCGCCGCGGGCGTGCCGCCCGAGCCCCCACTGACCACGACGGTGGCTGCGGTCGACGACGCGCTCGCCCGCGCCCGCGCCGTGCAGGAGCGCTGGGCGGCCAGCACGTGGCAGCAGCGGCGCGAGGTGCTCGCCCGCATCGCCGAGGTCATGGAACGTCACCGTGGCGAGACGCTTTCGGTGATGGCGACGACCACCGGTAAGACCTTGCGCGAAGGTGATCCGGAAGTCAGTGAGGCTATCGACTTCGCCAGGTACGCAGCACATCTCACCGTTGGTCACCAGCGGCTCGCCGACCGGCTGGACTGGCGGCCGCATGCCGTAGTGCTCGTCGCCGGACCCTGGAACTTCCCGTACGCGATCCCGGCTTGCGGTCTGGTGCACGCGCTGGCCGCCGGGGGAGCGGCCATCCTCAAGCCGGCGCCGGAGGCCCGTGCGGTCGGTGCCCTGCTCGTCGCGCATCTTCACGAAGCCGGGGTCGAGCCCGATCTGATCCAACTCGTCGCCACCCCTGACGACGATGTCGGCCGGCACCTGGTCACCCATGCCGATGTCGACGAGGTCGTCCTCACCGGGTCGCTGACCACCGCCGAGTTGTTCCTGGGCTGGCGGCCCGGATTGCGGTTGCGCGCCGAGACCAGCGGGAAGAACGCGCTCGTCATCACCGCCGCCGCCGACATCGACCTGGCGATCAAAGATCTCGTCCGTTCGGCATTCGGCCACGCGGGGCAAAAGTGCTCAGCGGCTTCGCTGGCCGTGGTGGAGGCCGAAGTGTACGACGACCCGTCCTTCCGCCGGCGCCTAGCTGATGCGGTGCGTTCGCTGCGGGTGGGCTGGGCGACGGACCCGGCGACCATGATGGGTCCGGTCATCAACCCCCCGAGCGGGCCGCTCGCGCGCGCCCTCACCGAGCTGACCCCCGGAGAGAGCTGGCTTGTGCGGCCCTCGTCACTCGACTCATCTGGCCGACTGTGGTCCCCGGGAGTCGTCTGGGACGTGCAACCGGGCTCGTGGTTGCACCTCAACGAGTGCTTCGGCCCGGTGCTCGGCGTGATCCGGGCCCGCGACCTCGACCACGCACTGGAGATCCAGAACGCCCCGCAGTACGGACTCACCGGCGGCCTGCACAGCCTGGACCCCGCTGAGATCGACCGCTGGCTTGCGGGCGTCGATGTGGGCAACGCCTACGTCAATCGCCATATCACCGGGGCCATCGTGCGGCGACAGCCCTTCGGCGGCTGGAAACGCTCATCGCTGGGCGGCGGTGCCAAACCCGGGGGACCCGCTCATCTGCACGCCTACGGCACCTGGCACCCCCGCAGTCTCGATCCGGAGCGTGCCCGCGCCTCGTTCGCGCAGTCCTGGACCGAGCGCTTCGCGGTCGATCAGGACCCCACCGGGCTGCGATGCGAGCGCAATCTGCTGCGCCACCGCCGGCTCACCGGCGTCGTCGTCCGCACCGGGCTGGTCGGCGCCGAGTACGACGTGCTTGCGCTGGCCGCCCGGATAACCGGCACTGCGGTCGTCTGGTCGGACCCCGGCGAGGAGAACGATGCCCAGCTCGCCCGGCGGTTGGCGGGCCTGGGCGTCGAGCGGCTTCGTCTGCTCACCGACGCCACACCCGAGCTACTTGCGGCGGCACACGCGGCCGGGGTAGCGGTCGACCGCCAGCCGGTCACCGATGTCGGCGAGATCGAACTTGCCCGGTGGCTCAAGGAACAGACGATCTCCATCACCAGCCATCGGCACGGCCGGCTGCGATCGTGAATGTTCGACACTTACTCCGTTGCCCTCCATCTGGGCCCTGCCGGAAGCGCTGTCCTGACGCTCATCGGATGCCGCGGGGCGTCTTTCCGTAGACCTCCGCCCGATAACCGGCATACACACGGTCGCCGACCAGGTTGAACACCGTCCGCACAGGCAGGGGAACGTTACCCAGAAATCGTCGGCGGTTCTCCCGCGACCGCCCATCGAGAACCATGCCGCCCAATGCCAGTCCTCGCCGTGGATAGGCCCTTACGAACGCTGACCCGTGCGCATTCTGTTTGGCCGTCCGGCCGGTGGATCAGGCGTCGTCTGTGCCCGAAACTTGCGGAATTACTTATTCGTCGTCATGGCAGAATCGCGGTTGAGCAACGAACCTTAGAAGGAGCCATGAGACGCGCCAAGCGCAAACCCCGAAGACCCCGGCCCGGATGTGACGGCCGCTCTGTCACCGCGTCCGGGAGACCTCTGTGGTGACCGCACTAGGTATTGGTCTCGGCATTCTCGTCGTGCTGGCGATTACCGCTCTCACTGGGTACTTCGTCGCCCAGGAGTTCGCCTACATGGCCGTGGATCGGTCCCGGCTGAAGGCCCGCGCGGAAGCGGGTGACGCGGCCGCACACCGAGCGCTGTCGATCACGCGACGAACGTCGTTCATGCTGTCCGGCGCCCAACTCGGCATCACCGTCACCGGTCTGCTCGTCGGTTACGTCGCCGAGCCGCTCATCGGAGCTGGAGTGGGGGATCTGCTTGGGGGCGCCGGAATCCCCGCTGCCCTGGCCATTGCCATCGGGGTAGTACTTGCAGTGGTGTTCTCGACCGTTGTCCAGATGGTTTTCGGCGAGTTGTTCCCGAAGAACCTCGCGATCGCTCGCCCTGAGCCGTTAGCTAGATGGCTTTCTCGTTCCACCGCCATCTATTTGGCGCTGTTCGGCTGGCTGATCAAACTCTTCGATTCGTCGTCGAACCTGCTGTTGAGGGCGTTGCGGATCGAGCCGGTCCACGACGTGGAGCATTCAGCGACCGCCCGCGACCTCGAGCACATCGTCGCCGAGTCGCGCCAGACCGGCGAGTTGCCGGCCGAGCTGTCGACCCTGCTTGACCGAATCTTGGACTTCCCCACCCGTACCGCCGAGCACGCGATGATTCCGCGTACACGGGTCGACGTCGTCGGGGCCGACGAGTCGATCGCGCGGGTGTTAGCCAGGATGGCGGACGGCCACACTCGCTACCCGGTGGTCGACGCCCCCTCCGACGAACTGCTGGGCGTGGTTCATCTTCATGATCTTTTGGAGGACATCCGCACCGGCACAGCGCGAACGGTGTGCCGGCCTGCGGTCATCGTGCCCACGACCCTCCCGCTGACGACGGTCCTAGCGCAGTTGACTACCGCTAAAGAGGAGATGGCACTGGTCATCGACGAGTACGGCGGATTCGCTGGTGTTCTCACCGTAGAGGACATGGCCGAAGAGCTCGTCGGTGAGATCGCCGACGAACACGATCCCGAGGACAACGACATCGTCTGCCTCCCTGAAGGCTGGCTGCTCCACGGTGACGTGCCTCTCGACGAAGTGGCCCGCTCGCTGGGTCACGAGATCCCCGAGGGTGCCTACGAAACCCTCGCCGGCTTGGTGATCGCGGAGTTCGGCGGCCTACCGGCCGCGGGCGATGCGGTAGACATCCGGCTGGATCCCCGTCCTGCTGACTTGGCTCACGGATTGGCACCGGTCCAACGTGTTCTGCACGCAGAAGTCCGTGCCGTCGAGAATCGCGTTCCCTTCTCGATTTTCGTCACGGTGTTCGACGAGACCCGCACCGACATCGAGGCTGAGAAATGAGTAATCCCTGGGTCTTTGTCGCAGTGACCGCCGGGTTGATTGCCGCCAGTGCATTCTTCGTCGCGGTGGAGTTCGCCCTGATCGCGGCGCGCCGTTCGCGTTTGGAGGACGCGGCTCCGCACAGCCGGGCTGCGCGGGCCGCGCTGCGCAGCGCCTCGGAATTGTCGGTCCTTCTAGCCGGTTCCCAACTCGGCATCACCGTGTGCACCCTGGCGTTGGGTGCGGTGACCAAGCCTGCGGTGCACCGCTGGCTCACCCCTGCTTTTGAGGGTTGGGGGGCGCCGCTGTGGGTGGCCGACGTCGCGGGATTTGCTCTGGCACTGATGATTGTGACGTTCCTGCACTTGGTGGTTGGGGAGATGGCCCCGAAGTCGTGGGCCATCGCGCACCCGGAGAAGTCGGCGGTGATGCTTGCCATTCCCATGCGAGGCTTCATGTGGGTGACGCGTCCTGCGATCGTCCGGCTCAACCACGTGGCCAACTGGTGTCTACGCAAGGTCGGTGTCCATCCCGTCGATCAGGTAACCACTGGACAGGATCCCGACGCGTTGCGGCATCTGGTCGAACACTCCGCGACCGTGGGCACATTGGATGAGCGCTATCACGGCCATCTCACCAGCGCCCTCGAACTGCAAGCCCTCACCGTCGCGGACATGGTCCACCCCAACGCTCAACCAAGTAGCGTCGCGCCGGAAGCCGACTGCGCGATGATTCAAGAGACAGCCAAGCGAACCGGGCACCTGCGGCTCTTGGTTCGCGGCAACGGCCGCGTCGATGGTGTCGTACACGTCCGCGACAGCCTCCAGGCACAGGCAGAGACCACCGCTCTAGATCTGATGCGACCCGCCGTGACTCTCGACGTCTCCGTCCCAGTGTATGAGGCGTTGAGGATCATGCGTGAGAAGCGCAGCCATCTGTGCACCGTTACAGAAGCCGGCAAAGTCATCGGGCTGATCACGCTCAACGACGTACTCGAGCGTTTACTCCAATCCAGCGACTCACGCCCGAGCCCCAACTGAACAGGCAACAAACCAGATGGCAGGGCAGTGGTGGGCGACATAGAGCCAGCTCAAGCGGGGAACTGACCCGCTTCAGCTCAGTTGACATAATGTGGCTTATCGGCAAAACGGTGAACAGGGCGGGAGCGAAAAGGCGGGTCGCGTCACGCCGACGCCCGGTTAGCGATCCGGCTCGCCGGGATCTGCTCCCTCTGCTTGATCGGGTTTGCGGTCGCTGCCGATCCGGTGGATACAACATCTCGGGATCACCGGCCGGGTCGTTGGGCTCGGTATGGTCTGGGCGTTCGGGCGTACTCATGCCAACCCGCCGATGGCGAAGCCAAACGCCGGCGCCGCTCTCCGCTTGCCGCTGTTTCCCGCCAGGTCGTATTACGTCACAGTGACGATTTGTGTTCGGCCGGGGGATTACTCCAGTGACCTGATCAACACGACGAACACAGGGTGAGGACTCTTAATTGGCCTGTACCAACGAAATCCCGCCACCCTCAGGACCGTGTTCGCACCGTCACCAAGGGCGGTGCCCCACACCAGGGTGCCCTCAGCCTGGGTGTGCATGATCGCGATGATGCCCACGGCAGAAGACGCTACGACGGTGCCCCGACAGGGCGACCAGACCCGGACCGCTGGCCGTTGATGATGCCGTCGCCGACGGCCGCTCCAGCGGCGGTGTCGTCGGCGTTGAAGGGAACAGCCACCGCTTGGGCGGAAGGTCCATGGTGACCTGTACCCAGGGCGATCTGGTCGTGCACCTAGCCCGGGCGACGGAGGAGCCGCGATGAGGAGCCCGGCAATTTGGTCAAGCCGGTTTCGTTGTGGCGCAGGATCTCTCGGTGCCGTCCGTGTCAGTTGGTTGACGGTGGCGCTTGCGGTTGGAATGGGTCGTACCACCACCAGTCGGCGCGTTCGCCGAGTGGTCCGGGGCAGGGTGGGACCGCTGGTGGTGGGGTGCTGGGTGGTCGGGCCAGTGATCCGGGGTGCAGTGGCTGGCCGTCGGGGTCGGTGA
>JAULZA010000050.1:0-20457 GCA_032117575.1 Mycolicibacterium sp. | reverse complement strand
CCATCCCGAACCCGGAAGCTAAGCCTACCAGCGCCGATGATACTACCCAACAGGGTGGAAAAGTAGGACACCGCCGAACACACATTAAAACCTGAGCCCCCCGAGAAATCGGGGGGCTCAGGCATTTGCAAATGCCTTTGCAGTTGCATTTCATTCGTTTGTCTTCCGGGCGTACTGCTGTCAGACTCGGCAAATATGAGTACGACGCCGGGTGATCAACCGCCCTTCGACCCCAATGAGCCGCTGTACGGCTATCCGCCGGCATACGGGCCGCCGCCCGGTTACGGCTATCCGCCTCCGCCGCCCAGTCCTTACGGCCAGCCCTACCCGCCCCCGGGAATGTCCGGCTACCCACCGATGCAGCCCGGCCCCTATCCGTACGCGCCGCCGCCGCATCCGCAATCCACTACGGCACTCGTTCTCGGCCTCATCGGACTGCTCTGCTGCGCGCTGGCATCGCCGTTCGCCATCTGGCTGGGCCAGAAATCGATGCGCGAGATCGATGCCTCCGGCGGCCAGTTCGGCGGCCGCGGTCAAGCGCAAGCAGGCTTCATCCTCGGCATCGTCGGTGTCGTGATCTGGGCGCTGGCAATCGTGTTCTACTTCGTCGTGGCCGGCATCGTGGTCAACTCCCGCCCGGTCGTCTGAGCCGTATCCTCACTTCGATGGTCGACGACAACAATCGCGAGGCCGGCGGCCGACCGCTGCGCCTTCCCGCCGAACCGGGCCGCGGCGGTCCCGGTCGACAGAAGACCTCGGCTCCACGCCGATCCGGGCCCGGGCGTGCCCGCGCCGCCCAGCCACGTCGGGACTCCGACCCCTCCGACCGCGATACCGCCGCGCGGCAGGGGCCGCCGATCCCGCTGTCAATCGAGGCCAAGCAGTTGGCTCCCGAGATCCGGTCCGAGTTGACCACCCTGGACAAGTCCACCGCGGACACGGTGGCCCGCCATCTGGTGGCAGCGGGCGAGCTGCTGGACACCGACCCGCAGGCCGCGCTGGCGCATGCGCAGGCCGCGCGTCACCGGTCCGGTCGCATTGCCGCCATTCGGGAGGCCGTCGGTATCGCGGCCTACTACTGCGGTGACTGGGCGCAGGCGCTGTCGGAGTTCCGGGCCGCCCGCCGGATGGGGTCGAAGTCCCAGCTGCTTCCGCTGATCGCCGACTGCGAGCGTGGCGTCGGCCGGCCAGAACGCGCCATCGAACTGGCCCGCAGCGCCGAGGCGTCTCAACTCGCCGGGGACGACGCCGACGAGATGCGGATCGTCGCCGCCGGCGCCCGCGCGGACCTCGGCCACTTCGATCAGGCGATGGCGGTGCTGTCGTCGCCACCGCTGGACCCCACGCGGACCGGTGACACCGCGGCCCGGTTGTTCTACGCCTATGCCGAAACACTTCTGGCCCTTGGCCGCACCGACGACGCGTTGCAGTGGTTCGTGCACTCCGCGGCAGCCGACATCGACGGTGTCACCGACGCCGAAGACCGAATCGACGAGTTGGCCTGACATGACATCTCTTGGTGCGCACCACGATTGCCTGCTTCTGGACCTTGACGGCACTCTTTTCCGGGGGCATGCGCCCACGCCGGGGGCGGTGCAGACCCTCGCCGAGGTCAGCGGCCGGGCGCTCTTCGTCACCAACAATGCCACCCGATCGGCCGAGGAGGTCAGCGGCCATCTCGTCGAACTCGGCTTCACCGCAACCGCCGCCGATGTGGTGACCAGCGCTCAGAGCGCGGCCGCGCTGCTGAGCCGGCAGATCCCATCGGGCTCGAAGGTGCTCGTCGTCGGAACCGAAGCGCTGGCAGGTGAAGTCACCGCCGTCGGCCTGCAGCCGGTGCGGTTGTTCGCCGATGATCCGGTGGCGGTGGTTCAGGGTCTGTCGATGACAATCGGCTGGCCCGACTTAGCCGAGGCGGCGCTGGCGATCCGTTCCGGTGCGCTGTGGGTGGCGTCCAACGTCGACGCAACCCTGCCCACTGAGCGAGGTCTGTTGCCGGGCAATGGATCGCTGGTCGCGGCGTTGCGCACCGCCACCGGCCGGGAACCGCTCGTCGCCGGCAAGCCCGCGCCCGGCATCATGCATGACGCGCTGGCGCGCGGCTCCTTCGGCGCACCGCTGGTGGTCGGCGATCGCCTCGACACCGACATCGCCGGTGCCAACGCCGCAGATCTGCCCAGCCTGATGGTGCTCACCGGCGTCAACAACGCCCGCGACGTGGTTCACGCGACGGCCGCCGAGTACCCCACCTATCTCGGTGCCGACCTGCGTGCACTGCGTGAAGGCCCCCCGACGCTGGTGATCGACGCGCACCCGGCCTGGAAGACCGAGCTCGGGGCCGACGCGATCACCGTCACCGCCACCGGCCAGGACCCCGGTATCGATGAGCTGTCTATCGTGCGCGCGACCGCACGGGCTGTGTGGGACGCGCAGGCCGGCGGTCGGCACCCGCAGGTGCTGGCCGGTGACGACGTCGCCCGCGCCGCACTGCAACGCTGGGACCTGCTCGACGACGAGCATCGGCTAGCGTGAACGCCGATATGACTACCGACCCGCAGGCGATCCGCGCCGAGGTGGACGCCGTACTGGCCGACCTGCCGTCGGTCGATCCGGAGGCAGCCGGCGAGATCGATGTCGCCGATGTCGACGCGGTGGGCCGCCGGTTGGAGGACGCGCATCAGATTCTGGTCAACGCACTGGAATCGGTGGAGAAGGGCTGAGCTGCGATGACGCGGCGCGCCCGGGTCGACGCAGAGTTGGTCCGCCGAGGGCTGGCGCGGTCGCGTCAGCAGGCCGCTGAACTGATCGACGCCGGTCGGGTCACCATCGACGGAATGCGGGCCGCCAAGCCGGCCACCGCCGTCGCCGTCACGGCCAGGATCGCCGTCGAAGGCCCCGAGGAACGCACCTGGGTGTCACGCGGTGCCCACAAGCTCATCGGCGCGCTGGACGCGTTCGGGATAGGGGTTCACGGCCGCGCTCTGGACGCCGGCGCCTCGACCGGCGGGTTCACCGAGGTCCTCCTGGATCGCGGTGCCGCCCAGGTGGTCGCCGTCGACGTCGGATACGGGCAGCTGGCCTGGTCGCTGCGCTCCGACCCCCGGGTGCGGGTCATCGAGCGGACCAACGTCCGCGATCTGACGCCGGATGCCATCGGCGGACCGGTCGACCTCGTCGTCGCCGACCTGTCATTCATCTCGTTGTCCACAGTGCTGCCCGCACTGACCGCATGCGCTGCCCCGCACGCCGATATCGTTCCGATGGTGAAGCCGCAATTCGAAGTGGGCCGCGCCCAGGTGGGCACCGGTGGTGTGGTCACCGACCCCGGGTTGCGGTCCGGTGCGGTGCTCGCCGTCGCGCGCCGCGCCGGCGAACTCGGCTGGCACACCGTCGCGGTGACGGCCAGCCCGCTACCCGGCCCGTCGGGCAACGTCGAATACTTCCTGCGGTTGCGCGCCCGGACCGACGACGCGCTGGCCGGTGCGGCCCTTGAGGCGCAGGTACACCGAGCCGTCGCGGAGGGTCCGCAGTGAGCCGGGCATCAGCGACCGCCCGTACCGTTCTGCTGGTGGTGCACCCGGGCCGGGATGAAGCCAACGAGACGGCCCGCCGGGTCGGTAAGACCCTGGGAGACAACGGCATCGCGTTGCGAGTGCTCACCGAGGCCCTCGACCCGGCTGACCTACGGGCCACTGGCGCCGACGTCGATGTCGTGGCGGCCGACGAATGTGCCGCCGAAGGCTGCGAGCTGGTCCTGGTGCTCGGCGGCGACGGCAGCTTCCTGCGGGCCGCCGAGTTGGCCCGCAATGCCGAAATCCCGGTTCTCGGAGTGAATCTGGGCCGGATCGGTTTCCTGGCCGAGGCCGAAGCCGAGGCCATCGACGTCATCCTCGAGCACGTCGTCGCCCGCGACTACCGCATCGAGCAGCGGATGGCCCTCGACGTCATCGTCACCAAGGACGGTGTGGAGCTGTCCCGCGGCTGGGCGCTCAACGAGGCGAGCCTGGAGAAAGGCGACCACCAGGGCGTCCTGGGCGTCATGGTCGCCGTCGACGGCCGTCCGGTCTCGGCGTTCGGGTGCGACGGCGTGCTGGTGTCCAGTCCGACCGGTTCCACCGCCTACGCGTTCTCCGCCGGTGGTCCGGTGGTCTGGCCGGATCTGGAAGCCATCATCGTGGTGCCCAACAACGCGCACGCCCTGTTCGCCCGGCCGATGGTGACCAACCCCAACGCGGTGATCACCGTCGACATCGACCCGGACAACCCCGACGCCCTGGTGCTGTGCGACGGACGGCGCGAGGCGCCGGTGCCCGCCGGTGGGCGACTGCAGGTCACCAAGTGCCGAACCCCGCTGAAGTGGGTGCGGCTGGACAGCGCGCCGTTCACCGACCGGCTGGTGCGCAAATTCCGGCTGCCCGTCACCAGTTGGCGGGAGCAGTAATGCTGTCGGAGATCCGGATCGAGGCGCTGGGCGCGATCAGCGCGGCCACCGCCGAGTTCGACCGCGGCCTGACGGTGCTGACCGGCGAAACCGGAGCCGGAAAGACCATGGTGGTCACCGGACTTCATCTGCTCGGCGGCGCCCGCGCCGACGCCACCCGGGTGCGCTCGGGCGCCGGACGGGCGATCGTCGAGGGCCGGTTCAGCACCGAGGACCTCGACGCGGCCGTCGCTGCGCAGATCGACGAGATTCTGGAATCCTCCGGTGCCGACCGTGACGACGACGGCAGCATCATCGCCTTGAGGTCGGTCAGCCGCGACGGGCCGTCCCGGGCCTACCTCGGTGGGCGCAGCGTGCCGGCCAAGACACTGACCGGGTTCACCAACGGACTGCTGGCGCTGCACGGCCAGAACGACCAGCTGCGGCTGATGCGGCCCGACGAGCAGCGCAGCGCGCTGGACCGGTTCACCGGTGCGGCAGCGACCCTGGAGCGGTACCGCAAACTGCGCGACGAGTGGCTGGTGGCCCGCCGCGATCTGGTGGACCGGACCAACCGCGCCCGCGAAATGGCCCAGGAGGCCGACCGGCTGAAATTCGCCCTCGGCGAGATCGACGCCGCCGACCCCGCGCCCGGTGAGGACACCGCGCTGGTCGCTGACATCCGCCGGCTCTCCGAACTCGACTCGGTGCGGGAGGCCGCGGCCGCCGCCCGCGGCGCGCTGTCCGGCGCCGACGCCGAGACCACCGCACTGGACAACCATTCGGCCTCCGAGGCCATCGGCCGTGCCGCTTCGGCGCTGGAGGGCACCGGCGACACCATGCTGACCGGGCTGGCCCGCCAACTCACCGAGGTGCTCAGTGTCGTCGGCGACGTGTCGCAGGAGCTCGGGCTATTCCTCGCCGACCTGCCCGCCGACGCCAGCGCGCTGGAGACGAAGCTCGCCCGACAGGCCGAACTGCGCAGTCTCACCCGCAAGTACGCCGCCGACGTCGACGGGGTGCTGGCCTGGGCGGCCGAGGGCCGCCGCCGGCTGGCCCAGCTCGACGTCTCCGAGGAGGCGCTCGCCGGGCTGTCCGGCCGGGTCGACCAACTGGCCGCGCAGGTGGCTGCCGCGGCGGCCGAGTTGTCAGATCTGCGGATCTCGGCGGCCTCGGGTCTGGCTAGCGCGGTGACGGCGGAACTGGCCGGCCTGGCGATGGCCGACGCCGACTTCACCGTCCGGGTGGGCACCTTGCCCGCCCGTGACGACGACTCGGCGCCGCTGCGGCTGCCGTCGGGGGAACTGGTGCATGCCGGCTCCGAGGGTGTCGACGCCGTGGAGTTCGGTTTCACCGCGCATCGGGGCACCCCGGGCGGCGCCGACGTGCTGCCGTTGCACAAGAGCGCCTCCGGTGGCGAGCTGTCGCGGGTCATGCTGGCCCTGGAAGTCGTGCTGGCCGCCTCTGCCGAGGGCACCACCATGGTGTTCGACGAGGTCGACGCCGGCGTCGGCGGCCGGGCCGCGGTGCAGATCGGCCGGCGCCTGGCCCGGCTGGCCCGCAGCCACCAGGTCATCGTGGTCACCCACCTGCCGCAGGTGGCCGCCTACGCCGACACCCACCTCGTCGTGCACAGCAGCGGCCCGGCAAGCGAGGTGCGTCATCTCGACGACGAGCAGCGGGTCGTCGAACTGGCCCGCATGCTGGCCGGGCTGGGGGAGTCCGACACCGGCCGCGCGCACGCCCGTGAACTGCTCGCGGCCGCGCAGTCCGATCGCGAGGAGCCCTGAGTTCCTCTGTTACTGATGTGACAGAAAGTGACTTATGGGGCTGTTGTTACGGCGCGCCTCCACAGCCCCAGCACATGGCGCCGACACAATCGGGTTCCATGAAGCTCCTTTCCCGATCCTCCACCCGACCTGGCGTCACCGGGACCGCCCGGGTCGACCGCGACACCGACCGGCTGCTGCGTCGGGTCGGTGCCGGCGACATCGTCGTGCTGGACATCCTGGACCTCGACCGGGCGACTGCCGACGCCCTCGTCGATGCCGGTGTCGTCGGGGTGGTGAACGCCTCGCCGTCGATCTCGGGCCGCTACCCCAACCTCGGGCCCGAGGTGCTGGTGGCCAACAACATCACACTCATCGACAACGTGGGCCCGGAGGTCTTCAAGAAGATCAAGGACGGGGCCAAGGTCCGGCTGCACGACGGCGGGGTCTACCACGGCGACCGCCGTCTGGCGCACGGTGTGGAGCGCACCGACGAAGAGATCGCCGACCTGATGCACGATGCCAAGACCGGGCTGGTCGCCCACGTGGAGGCGTTCGCGGGCAACACCATTGAATTCATCCGCAGCGAGAGCCCGCTGCTCATCGACGGCATCGGCGTCCCCGAGATCGACGTCGACGTCTACCGCCGCCACGTCGTGGTGGTCACCGACGGGCCCGGGTCGGCTGAGGACCTCAAGGCGCTCAAGCCGTTCATCAAGGAGTATCAGCCGGTACTGGTCGGCGTCGGCGCCGGCGCCGACATCCTGCGTTCGTGCGGCTACCGCCCGCAGCTCATCGTCGGCAACCCCGACCAGATCAGCGCCGAGTCGCTGCGCTCCGGTGCGCAGATCGTGCTGCCCGCCGACGCCGACGGTCATGCTTCAGGACTGGAACGCATCCAGGACCTCGGCATCGGCGCCATGACGTTCCCGGCCGCCGGGTCGGCGACCGATCTGGCGCTGCTGCTCGTCGACCATCACGGCGCTTCGCTGATCGTCACCGCGGGTCACTCGGCGACCATCGAGGAGTTCTTCGACCGCTCCCGGGCGCAGAGCAATCCCTCGACCTTCCTCACCCGGCTGAAGGTGGGCAAGAAGCTCGTCGACGCGAAAGCCGTTGCGACGCTGTACCGCAGCCACATCTCGGGCGGCGCGATCGCGCTGCTGGTCCTGGCTGTGCTGCTGGCCGTCATCGCCGCGCTGTGGGTGTCGCGCTCGGACACCGTGGTGATCGACTGGCTGACCAACTACTGGCAGCGATTCGCCCTATGGGTGCAGGGCCTGGTGACCTGAGTTGAGGTCGGCTCGGCGCCGGGTGTTCTGGCTGGCGGCAGTCGTTCTAGCGCTGGTCGCCGGTGTCGTTCTGGGGTCGGGGGTGTTCTCCGGGCCGATGGTGTCTGGTTTGCGCGGATCCAACGGCACTTTGCAGCAGCGAATCGACGCGCTGGAGGCTCAGAACACGTCGCTGGGCGAAAAGCTCGCCGCTGCAGCGCAATTCGACGAGCGGATGTCCGGGCGCATCGTCCGTGACGCGCTGGCCGGCAAGTCCGTGGTGGTGTTCCGCACTCCCGATTCCGATGATGCCGACGTCGGTGCGATGTCCCGGCTCATCGGTCAGGCCGGCGGCAGGATCACCGGCACGATCGGGCTCACCGCTGAATTCGTCGAGGCCAACGCGGCCGAGAAGCTGCGTTCGGTGGTCAACTCCCCGATCGTTCCGGCCGGCGCCCAGTTGAACACCGGTCTGACCGATCCCGCCGCCGGGGCCGGCGACCTGCTCGGCATCGCGCTGCTGATCAATCGCGATCCCAAAATGGCTCCGGTCGACGATGCCTCCCGCGACACCGTCCTGGCCACGCTGCGTGACACCGGGTTCCTGCGCTACGCCGACAAGCCGGGCGCGGCCGACACCGCCGTAGTGCTCACCGGAGGCGGACTGCCCGACGATGCCGGCAACCAGGGCCTGTCGGTGGCCCGGTTCGCTGCCGCGCTGGCCCCGCACGGGTCCGGGGTGGTGCTGGCCGGTCGTGACGGATCCGCCGCCGGAGTCGCCGCGGTGGCGGTCGCTCGCGGCGACGCCGGGCTGTCCGGCGCGCTGACCACCGTCGACGACATCGGCAGTGAGTCCGGGCGAATCACCAGTGTGCTGGCGCTGCAGAGCATGCTCGCCGGCGGTCCGCCCGGCCGGTACGGGATCGGCGCGGGGTCGGCCTCGGTGACGGTCCAGTAATCGGCTCCCCGGTGTGTCAGCGCCGCGGCGTGGGCGTCGGTGTTAGGGTGAGTTTCCGTGGGTCGGCAGGCCCCAACCAGACCTTTCAGTGTTGTCCGGCCTGGTATGTCAAAGTCCTGCGCCGTCGTCACGGAGGCCGCTCTTGCCCGCATTGCGCAAGCACAACCAGGCCGCGACGAAGCACCTCTTCGTCACCGGCGGCGTGGTCTCCTCACTCGGCAAAGGCCTGACGGCCAGCAGTCTGGGTCAGTTGCTCATCTCCCGCGGTCTGCAGGTCACCATGCAGAAGCTGGACCCTTACCTCAACGTCGACCCGGGAACGATGAATCCGTTCCAGCACGGCGAGGTGTTCGTCACCGAGGACGGCGCTGAGACCGATCTCGATGTCGGCCACTACGAGCGTTTCCTGGACCGGGACCTGTCCGGTTCGGCGAACGTCACCACCGGGCAGGTGTATTCCACCGTCATTGCCAAGGAGCGCCGCGGCGAGTATCTGGGTGACACGGTGCAAGTGATCCCGCACATCACCGACGAGATCAAGAACCGCATTCTGGCGATGGCCGAACCCGATGCGGCCGGGCGGCGGCCCGACGTCGTCATCACCGAGATCGGTGGCACGGTCGGCGACATCGAATCGCAGCCGTTCCTGGAGGCCGCCCGTCAGGTGCGCCACGAGGTGGGCCGGGAGAACTGCTTCTTCCTGCACGTCTCGCTGGTGCCGTATCTGGCGCCGTCGGGGGAGTTGAAGACCAAGCCGACGCAGCACTCGGTGGCCGCGTTGCGCAGCATCGGCATCACTCCGGACGCGTTGATCCTGCGCTGCGACCGCGACGTGCCGGAGCCGCTGAAGGACAAGATCGCACTGATGTGCGACGTCGACATCGACGGCGTGATCTCCACTCCCGATGCGCGATCCATCTACGACATCCCCAAGGTGCTGCACCGCGAGGAGCTCGACGCCTATGTGGTGCGCCGGCTGAATCTGCCGTTCCGCGACGTCGACTGGACCACCTGGGACGATCTGCTGCGCCGGGTGCACGACCCGCAGGAGACCGTCCGAATCGCCTTGGTGGGCAAGTACATCGACCTCTCCGACGCCTACCTGTCGGTGGCCGAGGCGCTGCGTGCCGGCGGGTTCGCGCACCGCGCCAAGGTGGAGATGCGCTGGGTGGCCTCCGATGACTGCGAGACCGACGCCGGCGCCGCCGCCGCCCTGGGCGACGCGCACGGCGTGCTGATCCCCGGCGGCTTCGGCATCCGCGGCATCGAGGGCAAGCTCGGGGCCATCCGGTATGCCCGCCATCGCCGTCTGCCGCTGCTGGGTCTGTGTCTGGGCTTGCAGTGCATCGTCATCGACGCGGCCCGGTCGGTGGGCCTGACCGAGGCCAACTCCGCCGAATTCGACCCCGCCACACCGGACCCGGTGATCTCGACGATGGCCGATCAGCGCGACGCGGTCTCCGGCCAGGCAGACCTCGGCGGCACCATGCGCCTCGGCGCCTACCCCGCCGTCCTTGAGCCGGGATCGATTGTGGCGCAGGCCTATCAGTCGACCAACGTCTCCGAGCGACACCGTCATCGGTACGAGGTGAACAACTCCTACCGCGACCGCATCGCCGAGAGCGGTTTGCGGTTCTCCGGTACTTCGCCGGACGGGCACCTGGTGGAGTTCGTGGAATATCCCGCCGACGTTCACCCCTTCCTGGTGGGCACGCAGGCGCACCCGGAACTCAAGAGCCGGCCGACCCGGCCGCACCCGTTGTTCGTCGCGTTCATCGGGGCGGCGATCGACTACAAGGCCGCTGAACGGCTGCCGGTGGAAATACCCGACCGCCACCCCAACGGCAGGGAGCACGCGCCAGGTTTCGACGCCGTTCCGCCGCTGCCGGACCATGCCCGTGGCTGAACGGCACGAATTCGACACCGTCGCAAGCCATACCGTCTTTGAGGGCGCCATCATCGCGCTGCGCACCGACGAGGTGCTGATGCCCGGCGGAGTGACGGCGACCCGGGAAGTGGTGGAGCACTTCGGCGCGGTCGCGATCGCCGCGGTCGACGACGACGAACAATTGGCGATGATTCACCAGTACCGGCACCCGGTGGGCCGGCGGCTCTGGGAGCTGCCGGCTGGGCTGCTCGACGGGCCGGGTGAGGACCCGGCGGTGGCGGCGGCCCGGGAACTGTGGGAGGAGACCGGGCTGGAAGCCCGCGACTGGCGGGTGCTGGTCGACCTGGTGTGCACGCCGGGGTTCTGCGACGAGTCGATCCGGGTGTATCTGGCCCGCGGCCTCAACCACGTCGGACGCCCGGAGGGCGACCACGAGGAGGCCGACCTCACGGTGCACTGGGTCGGGCTGCGCGACGCCGCCGATCAGGTGATGGCCGGTGAGATCGTCAACTCCACTGCGGCGGCCGGGGTGCTGGCCGCCTACGCGGTGATCGAGGACGGGCGACCGACCCGGCCGCTGGAGGCGCCGTGGCAGGACCGGCCGTCGGCCTTCGCCGCGCGGAAGGCGCGTCGATGACTACCTTCGCCTCCGATCTCCCCGGTCGCTCCGCTCCTCCCCTCCGAACAGCCCTGGACAGCCAGGTGCAGAGCTACCTCGATCACCTCACCATCGAGCGCGGGGTGGCCGCCAACACCCTCAGCTCGTATCGGCGGGATCTGCGCCGCTACGTCGAGCATCTGGTGAACCGCGGCACCGTCGATCTGCGCGACGTCACCGAAACCGACGTCAGCGACTTCCTGGTGGCCCTGCGCAAGGGCGATCCGGACACCGGCGCCGTCGCGCTGGCCGCGGTCTCGGCGGCCCGGGCGATCATCGCTGTCCGAGGTCTGCACCGGTTCGCCGCCGCGGAGGGCATTCTCGATCTCGACGTCGCCCGCGCGGTCAAGCCGCCCACACCCAGCCGTCGGTTGCCCAAGAGCCTGTCGCTCGACGAGGTGCTGGCACTGCTGGACGGCGCCGGGGGAGACGCGCCGACCGACGGGCCGCTGACGCTGCGCAACCGGGCGCTGCTGGAACTGCTGTACTCCACCGGCGCGCGCATCTCCGAGGCCGTCGGACTCGACGTCGACGATATCGACACCCAGGCCCGTTCGGTGCTGTTGCGCGGCAAGGGCGGCAAGCAGCGGCTGGTGCCGGTCGGCCGGCCGGCGATCGCCGCGCTGGACGCCTACCTGGTGCGTGGCCGGCCCGACCTGGCCCGTCGTGGGCGCGGGGGTCCGGCGATTTTCCTCAACGCCCGGGGCGGCCGGCTGTCCAGGCAGAGCGCCTGGCAGGTGCTCCAGGACTCCGCCGAGCGGGCCGGCATCACCGCGGCGGTGTCCCCGCACACGCTGCGCCACTCGTTCGCCACCCACCTGCTCGACGGCGGCGCCGACGTGCGGGTGGTCCAGGAACTCCTCGGGCACGCCTCGGTGACGACGACCCAGATCTACACCCTGGTGACCGTCAACGCGCTGCGTGAGGTGTGGGCCGGGGCGCATCCAAGGGCCTGATCGGTGCGTCAGCCGCGGTAGGTCGACTCCAGGACGAGGTCGGGAATCTTGGTGTATTCGGCGTGCGTCTTGTGCTCGACGGTGTCCCAGGCCGGGTTATCGCGCATATAGGACCGGTATTTGGGCGATCCCGGCACCAGCACGTTGTCGGCGACGACGACGCTGCCGGGGTGCAGCCAGCCGCGTCCGACGATGGTGAGCAGATCCGGCAGGTAGGCGTTCTTGTCGTGGTCGATGAACAGGAAGTCCAGCGCGCCTGCGGTGAAGCCCTCGGCGGCCAGGGCCTCCAGCGTTCGTCCGCCGTCGCCGATGGTGCCCACCACGCATGTCACCCGGTCGGCGATACCGGCGTGCGCCCAGATCCGCCGCGCGTTCTCGGCGTTGGCCGGGTTCATCTCCACCGAGAACACCCGGGCGTGCGGGGCGGCCCGCGCGGTCCGCAGGGTGCTGTATCCGCAGTAGGTGCCCAGTTCTAGAGCCAGCGCAGGATTCGCTCGGCGCACCGCGGCATCGAGCAGCAGGCCCTTCTCGTCGCCGACGTTCATCAGGATCGATTCCCGACGGGCGAACCGGTCGATGGTGGCGATGGCGTCGTCGACGTCGCCCGGGCGGGCGTTGTCCAGGACGTATTTGGTGGCGGCGGCTTCGCGGCCGTCGCCGACCTGGCCGTTGCGGATGACGTTGGGTAACCCGATGGCCATCCGCACGGACGACCAGCGCAGGAACGAGAAGCGGTCGCTAACTGGCATGCGCCTACAGTAGGCCCCGCGCCATGGATAGACTTTGCCCCGATGTTCGCCACTTCGCCGGTTCGCCTGATCCGGGGGGCCGGTCGAGGAGTGAAGGCGTGACCGACGAGCAAGACGACGCGCCGATCGGTCTGACCGGCCGCCCGCCCCGCGCCATTCCCACGCCACAGCCGCTGACCAGCCATGGTCCGGCAGTGGTGATCTCGATGTGCAACCAGAAGGGCGGCGTCGGCAAGACCACCTCGACGATCAACCTCGGTGCCGCGCTCGCCGACTACGGCCGTAAGGTGCTGCTGGTCGACCTCGATCCGCAGGGCGCGCTGTCGGCCGGCCTGGGTGTGCCGCACTACGAGCTGGCCCACACCGTGCACAACCTGATGATCGAGCCGCGGGTCCCCGTCGACGAGGTCCTGATCCACACCCGCGTGCCCAACTTGGATCTGATCCCCAGCAACATCGACCTGTCCGCGGCCGAGATCCAGTTGGTCAACGAGGTGGGCCGGGAGCAGACTTTGGGCCGGGCGCTGCGGCCGGTACTCGACGACTACGACTACGTGCTGATCGACTGCCAGCCGTCGCTGGGCCTGCTGACGGTGAACGCGCTGGCGTGTTCGGACGGCGTGATCATCCCCACCGAGTGCGAGTTCTTCTCGCTGCGCGGGCTGGCGTTGCTCACCGACACCGTCGACAAGGTGCGCGACCGGCTCAACCCGAAGCTGAACATCAGCGGCATCCTGGTCACCCGGTTCGACACCCGCACCCTCAACGCTCGCGAGGTGATGGCCCGGGTGCTCGAGCGCTTCGACGACCTCGTGTTCGACACCGTCATCACCCGCACCGTCCGATTCCCGGAGACCAGTGTCGCCGGGGAGCCGATCACCACGTGGGCACCGAAATCGACTGGTGCGCTGGCGTATCGCGCGCTTGCCCGCGAGGTCATCGACCGCTTCGGCAAGTGACCACCGAAGCGCCGGCGCCGCATGACGGCGCCCACAAGGAACCTGAGAAGGGGTTCCGGGTTCACCTGCACAACTTCGAGGGCCCGTTCGACCTGCTGTTGCAGCTGATTTTCGCCAAACGACTCGACGTCACCGAGGTGGCGCTGCACGACGTCACCGACGAGTTCATCGCCTACACCCGCCAGATCGGCCGCGAACTGGAACTCGACGAGACCACCACCTTCCTGGTGATCGCCGCGACGCTGCTGGACCTCAAGGCCGCGCGCTTGCTGCCTGCCGGCGAGGTCGACGACGCCGAGGATCTGGCTCTGCTGGAGGTCCGCGACCTGCTGTTCGCCCGGCTGCTGCAATACCGGGCGTTCAAGCACGTCGCGGAGATGTTCGCCGAGCTGGAAGCCGCCGCGTTGCGCAGCTACCCGCGCGCGGTGTCCCTGGAGGACCGGTTCGCCGAACTGTTGCCCGAGGTGATGATCGGCGTCGACCCGCAGGCCTTCGCCGAGATCGCGGCCTCGGCGTTCACCCCGCGTCCGGTGCCCACGGTGGGCACCGACCATCTGCACGCCTCCCGGGTGTCGGTGCCCGAACAGGCCGAGCGGTTGCTGGCCATGCTGGAGCGGCGCGGAATGGGGCACTGGGCGTCGTTCTCCGATCTGGTGCAGGATTGTTCTGAGCCCATCCAGATCGTCGGGCGCTTCTTGGCGCTGCTCGAGTTGTACAGGGCCAGGGCGGTAGCATTCGAGCAATCCGAACCGCTTGGTGTGCTGCAGGTTTCATGGACCGGAAACCGGATGGTCAACGAAGATCTGGTGAGAGCCGAGTGGGAAGAACAGTGACGCTGGAAGCAAACCCGGACGATGCTCAGACCGTCGTCTCCTATGTCGATTCGGAGACCGTCGTCTCCTATGTCGACGACGTCGATGACGACGAGCTGACCCGGATCCTGGAAGCGCTGGTGCTCGTGGTCGACACCCCGGTGAGCGCCGAGACGCTCGGTTCGGTGACCGAGCAGCCGGTGCACCGTGTCACCGAGCTGCTGCAGCGGATGGCCGACGATCTCACCGCCCGCGACAGCGGCATCGACCTGCGGGAGGCCGGCGGCGGCTGGCGGATGTACACCCGCGCCCGCTACGCCCCCCACGTCGAGCGGCTGCTGATGGACGGTGCGCGATCCAAGCTGACCCGCGCGGCGTTGGAGACCTTGGCGGTGGTGGCCTACCGTCAGCCGGTGACCAGAGCCAGGGTGAGCGCCGTGCGCGGTGTCAACGTCGACGCGGTGATCCGCACGCTGGTGGCGCGCGGGTTGATCACCGAGGCGGGCACCGACCCGGACAGCGGGGCCACCACGTTCTCCACCACGGAGCTGTTCCTTGAGCGGCTGGGCCTGTCGTCGCTGACCGACCTGCCCGACATCGCCCCGCTGCTGCCCGACGTCGACGTGATCGACGATCTGAGCGAGACGCTGGACAGCGAGCCACGGTTCGCCAAGCTCGCCGGTGGGTCGCGGCCCGACCAGCCGGTGGCCTTCGACGTGGACACCGACGCCGATGCCTGATCCTGAGGGCGTGCGGCTGCAGAAAGTGTTGTCCCAAGCCGGAATCGCCTCCCGGCGGGTGGCCGAGCGGATGATCACCGACGGCCGCGTCGAGGTGGACGGGCGCCTCGTTACCGAACTGGGTACCCGGGTGGACCCGGAGACCGCCGATATCCGGGTGGACGGCAGCCGGATCGTGCTCGACGACTCGATGGTCTACCTGGCGATCAACAAGCCACTCGGGATGCAGTCGACGATGTCCGACGACCGGGGCCGGCCCTGCGTCGGCGACCTGGTGGAGCACCGGGTGCGCGGCACCAAGAAGCTGTTCCATGTCGGCCGGCTGGACGCCGACACCGAAGGCCTGCTGCTGCTCACCAACGACGGCGAACTGGCACACCGGCTGATGCACCCGTCCTTCGAGGTGCCCAAGACCTACCTGGCCACCGTGGCCGGAACGGTGCCGCGTGGGGTGGGTAAGACGCTGCGGGCCGGCATCGAACTGGACGACGGTCCGGTGGCCCTGGACGATTTCGCCGTGGTGGACGCCGTGCCGGGTAAGACGCTGCTGCGCGTAACACTGCACGAGGGGCGCAAGCGGATCGTGCGCAGATTGCTTGCCGCCGTTGGCTTTCCGGTGCAGGCCCTGGTGCGCACCGACATCGGCTCGGTGACGCTCGGCGATCAACGCCCCGGCAGCATCCGGGTACTGACCCGCAAAGAGGTTGGCGAACTGTACAAGGCAGTGGGATTATGAGCAGTGCAGTGATTGCGATCGACGGTCCGGCCGGAACCGGAAAATCCACTGTGTCACGACGATTGGCCCAGGCGCTCGGTGCGCGCTACGTGGACACCGGTGCCATGTACCGGATCGTCACGCTGGCGATGCTGCGGGCCGGCGTCGACCTCGACGACCCCGATGCCATCGCGGCGGCCACCGAGGTCCCGATGTCGGTCGGATTCGACCCACAGGTGGAACAGACCTATCTCGACGGCGAGGACGTGTCGGCCCAGATCCGCAGCGACGAGGTCACCCGCGCGGTGTCCGCGGTCGCCGCGGTGCCCGCGGTGCGGAAGCACCTGGTGCGGCTGCAGCGTGAGCTTGCCGAGGGCAAAGACCGTGTCGTGCTGGAGGGCCGCGACATCGGCACCGTGGTGCTGCCCGATGCGGACGTCAAGATCTTCCTCACCGCCTCGGCGGAAACCCGGGCCACACGGCGCAACGACCAGAACGTCGCCGCCGGGCTGCCCGACGATTATGAGACCGTGCTGGCCGACGTGCGCCGCCGCGATCATCTGGACTCCACCCGCGCGGTGTCGCCGCTGCGGCCGGCCGACGACGCGGTGATCGTCGACACCAGTGAAATGACGCAAGACCAGGTGATCGCCCATCTGCGCGACCTGGTCGAGACCCGGACGGCGGTCAGGCAGTGACTGAGGACGGCACCTTTAACGACGGCACCTGGAACGACGAAACCGACTGGGAACTGGGCGACGAGCCGCTCGATGACGACTCCGGCGAGGCGGCCGGCCCGCCGCCGGTGCTGGCGATCGTCGGTCGACCCAACGTCGGGAAATCCACGCTGGTGAACCGCATCCTGGGCCGCCGCGAGGCCGTCGTGCAGGACCTGCCGGGCGTCACCCGCGACCGGGTGTCCTACGACGCGCTGTGGAACGGCCGCCGCTTCGTCGTGCAGGACACCGGTGGGTGGGAGCCCGACGCGAAAGGTCTGCAGCAGTTGGTAGCCGACCAGGCGGCGGTGGCCATGCAGACCGCCGACGCGGTGGTGCTGGTGGTGGACTCCGTCGTCGGCGCCACCTCCGGTGACGAGGCGGCCGCGCGGATTCTGCGGCGCTCGGGCAAGCCGGTGTTCCTGGCCGCCAACAAGGTCGACAACGAGAAGGGCGAGTCCGACGCCGCCGCGCTGTGGTCGCTGGGCATGGGGGAGCCGCACCCGATCAGTGCCATCCACGGCCGCGGGGTCGCCGATCTGCTCGATGAGGTGGTCGCCGCGCTGCCGACGGTGTCGGAGTCCGCACCGGCCAGCGGCGGTCCGCGCCGGGTGGCGCTGGTGGGTAAGCCCAACGTCGGCAAGAGCTCGCTGATGAATCGGCTCACCGGCACCGAGCGGTCGGTGGTGCATGACATCGCCGGCACCACGGTCGATCCGGTGGACTCGCTGATCGAACTCGACGGGCGCATCTGGCGTTTCGTCGATACCGCCGGTTTGCGCCGCAAGGTAGGGCAGGCCAGTGGGCACGAGTTCTATGCGTCGGTGCGCACGCACAGCGCCATCGACGCCGCCGAGGTGGTGGTCGTGCTCGTCGACGCCTCCGACCCGCTGACCGAACAGGATCAGCGGATCCTGACGATGGTCATCGAGGCCGGCCGGGCACTGGTGCTGGCGTTCAACAAGTGGGATCTGGTCGACGAGGACCGCCGCTTCTTGCTGGACCGGGAGATCGACCTGCAGCTGGCGCAGCTGGCGTGGGCGCCGCGAGTGAACATCTCCGCCAAGACCGGCCGGGCGGTGCAGAAGCTGGTGCCCGCCATGGAGACTGCGCTGGAATCCTGGGACAAGCGGATCTCCACCGGTCAGCTCAACACCTGGCTCAAGGAGGTCGTCGCCGCCACCCCGCCGCCTGTGCGGGGCGGCAAGCAGCCGCGAATCCTGTTCGCCACCCAGGCGACCGCGCGTCCGCCGACATTCGTGCTGTTCACCACCGGGTTCCTCGAAGCCGGTTACCGGCGGTTCCTGGAGCGCAGGCTGCGGGAGACCTTCGGGTTCGACGGTTCCCCGATCCGGATCAACGTGCGGGTGCGGGAGAAGCGCAAACTCAAGGGGCGCTGAGCCTTTCGCGCCGTTCACTGGTCATCCCACAGCAGTAGTCGTTCGGGATGATGGAAGCTGTTGGTGCCACCGCGCAGCGGTAGTTGTGGGGGAGGCAGCCATTCGGTATTGCCGTCCTTGCGTTTTCGGGTTCGCCAGCCACCGGGTTTGATCAGACGGTGGTGCGGGCCGCAGGCGAATGTCAGCCGATCGACATTGGTCAGGCCGCCGTCGCTCCATTCGTCAACGTGGTGCACTTCGCACAGGTAACCGGGCACATCGCAGCCTGGCGCGGTGCACCCGCGGTCCTTGCCGTGCAGGACGATTCTCTGGTCACCCGTCGCGATCCGCTTTGTCCTGCCCAGATACAGCGGTCGGCTGCTGTGGGAATCGAAGATCGCAAGGTAGTGGTAGGCATGGCCGGCCATGCGGATCAGGTCTGAGATGGGAAGCAGTGCGCCACTTGCGGTCACCGCATGGCCCGCGCCGGATTGGAGCTGATCGAGGGTGGCTGTGGCGATAATAGTGACCGGCAATCCGTTGTGCTGGCCCAATTTCGGGTCGCCGAGTTGGCCGCGTACAAGAGCGCCCAGCGCGTCGTGGTTGCGCTGTGAGTAGCCGCGCGAGTCCCGGTCGATATCTTCCCGGGTGGGTTCGACAGTGACGGTGGGACTTTGGTCGTCTGGGTTGCACATTCCCGGTGCGGCGAATTTGGCGAACCAGGCATCCAATTCGGCGCGCAGTTGCGCCGTCGCGACCAGCCGTCCGACGCTCATCCCGTCCGGGCGCTGCCGCCCGCACCAGGTGAATCCGCGACGCCGCGCGCACTCGTCGTCGGTGAAGGTGCCGTCGGGGTTCAATGTCACCGCCAGCTTGTCGGCCACTTTCTCCAACTGGTCGGGGCGTAGCTCGTCGGCCTTTTCTGCCAGGAACGCCTCGGCTTTCTTTACCTCGGCGGGCGCGACATGGTCCGGGAGTTCCTTGATGAATGTCTGGATGGCCCGCAGATGATCGCGGTCGAGCCGGCCGGCGTGCCAGGCTTTGGCGGTGCCCGGGAGCGCAGGGGGTAACTGCTCGCCGGTCAGGGTGGTGCGCGGACTCAATTGTGCAGCGTCGCGGACGCGGCGCCGGCCTTCGGCAACGCTGATGCGCAGAACGTCGGCGATGATCTTGGGCAGGAGTGGCCGCAGCTGCCCGTCATCGGTGCGGTCCAGCGAGGCGACGATGTCATGCGAGGTGGCGATCTGGCGGCGGCTCACCCATTCCAGTCGGTCGAGCACCTGCAGCCGTTCATGTGCCGGCAGCGCATCCCAATCCAGCGCTCCAAAAGCCTCGGCCGCGGCGTCCAGCGCGGCAAGGGCATCGGTCACGCGAATCGAAAGCATGTTCGAATAATAACGGAGGCGTCGGACAAACCGCTTCGCCCGCCCGAGCTTTCCACAGGCGAAACATCGATCCCCAGAACGACTTTCGGTGGCTTGACAGTCGCCATCTTCGGATGGGTGCGTCACGGATAGGGTTTTCGGGTGTCTGTTACCCAGATGATCGTGATCGTCCTGGCCGGGGTGGGGGCCGGGGCGATCAATTCACTGGTGGGCTCAGGCACGCTGATCACGTTTCCCACCCTGGTCGCCCTGGGCTTCCCGCCGGTGACCGCGACGATGTCCAACGCGGTCGGTCTGGTGGCCGGCGGGGTGTCGGGCACCTGGGCCTACCGCAAGGAGTTGTCGGGGCAGTGGCGCCGGTTGCGGTGGCAGATCCCGGCGTCGGTGCTCGGGGCCTGCATCGGGGCGTTCCTGCTGCTGCACCTGCCCGAGAAGGTGTTCATCCAGATCGTGCCGGTGCTGCTGGTGCTAGCTCTGATGCTGGTGGTGGCCGGTCCGCGCATCCAGGCCTACGCGCGGCGGCGGGCGGAGGCGGATGGGCGCTCTGCCGATGCGGTGTCACCGGGGCGGATGGCGGCGCTGGTGTTCGGCACCTTCGCCGTCGGCGTCTACGGCGGCTACTTCACCGCCGCCCAGGGCATCCTGCTGATCGGGGTGATGGGCGCGTTGCTGCCCGAGGACATGCAGCGGATGAACGCGGCCAAGAACCTGCTGTCGCTGCTGGTCAACGTCGTCGCCGCGATCAGCTACACGCTGGTGGCCTTCGATCGGATCAGCTGGCCGGCTGCTGGGCTGATCGCCGTCGGCTCGCTGATCGGCGGGTGGCTGGGGGCGCACTACGGCCGACGGCTCTCGCCCACCGCGTTGCGCGTGGTGATCGTGGTGGTCGGCCTGATCGGGCTGTACCGGCTGCTGAAGGTGTGAGGGGTCTGCGGTAGCATTTCGACCGCTGCCCGTCTTGCATGGGCGGCGGCGGGCTGTGGCGCAGCTTGGTAGCGCACTTGACTGGGGGTCAAGTGGTCGCAGGTTCAAATCCTGTCAGCCCGACCAGGTCAGAGGGTGTTTTGGCCCCTCGACCTTGG
>JAULZA010000049.1:0-8268 GCA_032117575.1 Mycolicibacterium sp. | reverse complement strand
GCGCTCGCTCGCATGGATGCCCTCATGCGTGCGACGCCATTCGCGCCGGGCGATGTCGAGATACTCATGAACCGCTACGACCGGCACGGGGTGTGCGCCAGCTTCGCGAGTTGCTGTGCATGGTGGATGACGGAGCGGAATCTCCGAGGGAGAGTTGGCTACGGCTATTGCTGGTCGACGGGGGATTGCCTCTTCCGGAGACGCGGATAGCGATATACGACGGCGGTGCTGCCGTCGCTTTCGTCGATATGGGCTGGGAGCGGATCAAACTCGGCATCGAGTACGACGGCGGCCAGCACCGCACCGATCGCCGTCAGTACGTGAAGGACCTTCGCCGGGTACCCATGCTGCAAGAGACGGGCTGGGAGATCATCAGAGTTATCGCCGAGGACCGTCCAGCCGCCGTGCTGGCGCGCGTGCGCGAGGCCTTCGTGCGCCGCGGCGGCGCCGAGATCGACGAAATGCCGACAATTACTCGCACTTACGCTGCGTAATGTCGGTTTCGCCGAAAAGGCGTCAGACCCGGCGGGGAGCCGCCAACCGCTCCCGCCGCAACTGGTCGACCTCCGGCAGCTCCAAGGGGGGCAGCGCGCCGACGACCCGGGACAGCAGCAGGTCGGCCAACTCCGGGTTGCGGGCCAGGCACGGACCGTGCAGATACGTCGCGAAGACGCTGCCCTGCACCGCGCCGTCGATCCCGTCGCCGAGACGGTTGCCGGCACCCTTGACCACCGCCGCCAAGGCCCGGGCATCCGGGCCGAGAACCGTTCCGCCGCGGTGGTTTTCAAAGCCGGTCAGCGGTTCGGAAAGCCCGTCGACCAATGGTGTGGACACCACTTCGCCAATGGTGCGCTCGGGTTGCGGCGACGTGGTGACGTCGAGCAGTCCGACGCCGTCCACCCGTTCACCCGCGGAGGTCTCATACCAGTGCCCCAGCACCTGGATGGCCGCGCAGATGGCCAATACCGGGGCGCCCCGCTCGGCGGCGCGCTGCAGGCCCGGGTAACGCAGCAGATGCCGGGTGGCCAGCCGCTGGGCGTAGTCCTCCGCCCCGCCGAGGGTGTAGAGGTCCAGCGAGTCCGGCACCGGCTCGGCCAGCGTGATCTCGACGATCTCGGCGTCAATCCCGCGCAGCCGCAACCGTTGTCGCAACACCACCGCGTTGCCGCCGTCGCCGTAGGTGCCCATCACGTCGGGCAGCACCAACCCGATGCGCACCGTCACGGCAACCTCCGCTGCAACTGCAGGAAAGCCGTGTAGTTCGCGACGACCTCCACCTGCCCGGGCGGGCACGACTCGATGGCGGCCATGGTGTCGTGCACCAGTGAGTGCTCGACGCCGGCGTACCCCAGCCGCACCGCCAGGTCGGTGCCGCGCTCGCCGGCGGCCACCACCGACGTAGCCAAGCCTGATTCTCTTCGCGCGAGACGCTCATCGGCGAAATGCTCGAAGCGCACGTCCCACAGCCAGGACAGATCTTCGCCGTCGGGGACCTGGCCGTTAACCGAAATCACTACGCCCGCAGCGGTTTTGTCGACCATCGACAGCGCCTCCTGCCAGCCGGCCGGGTTCTTGGCCAGCAGCAGCCGGGCGGTGTGATCGCCGATCCGCACGGTGCGGTAGCGGCCGGCGACCTCGTCGACCCGGGATACGGCGGCCACCGCGGCGGCCGGGTCAGCTCCCATCGCCACCGCCGCCGCCACGGCCTGCGCGGCGTTGCCCCGGTTGACCGCGCCCGGCAGCGACAGCTTCATCGGCAACACCACACCGTCGGGCCCGTAAAGGTTTTCGCTGTCGACTCGCCACTGCGGAGTAGGCCGTTTGAAATCGGTGCCGGTGGAATACCAGTGCTCGCGCTCCCGCACGATCACCTCGCCGCTGCGCGGACAGCTCACCGAGTCGCCCGCCCAGCCGCCGCCCGCCGCCACCCAGATCACCTGCGGGCAGTCGTAGGCGGCGGACGTCATCAGCACGTCGTCGCAGTTGGCCACCACCGCGGCGCCGGGATGCCGGGCGAGCCCGGCCCGCAGCGTGCGTTCGATGTGGTTGATCTCGCCCACCCGGTCCAGCTGATCGCGGGACAGGTTCAGCAGCACGATGACGGCCGGCTCGACGGCGTCGGACACGTGGGGGACGTGCATCTCGTCGACCTCGAGCGCGGCCAGCGGAGCGTCGCGGTCGGCGGCCAGTGCAGCCACCAGCCCGGCGTCCATGTTGGCGCCCTCACTGTTGGTCGCCACGGTCTGATGTCGCCGGCCAGGCGGCTCCGCGGTCTGATGTCGCCGGCCAGGCGGCTCCGCGGTCTGATGTCGCCGGCCAGGCGGCTCCGCGGTCTGATGTCGCCGGCCAGGCGGCTCCGCGGTCTGATGTCGCCGGCCAGGCGGCTCCGCAGCACCGACGGTCCGCAGCGCCGCCGCCAACATCCGGGTGGTCGTCGACTTGCCGTTGGTCCCGGTGATGATCGCGGTGCGCCGCCCCGCGCCCAGTTGCCGCAGCAGCGAGCGGTCCAGGGTCATCGCCACCAGGCCGCCGATCATCGCGCCGGCGCCGCGCCCGGTGACGCGGGAGGCCCAGCGGGCCGCCGAGCCCAGCGCCAGCGCGGAGCGTCCGCGCACTGTCATCCGGGGCGTGGTCATCGCTGGTGAGTGTATTCGCCGGTGGCCCGACACGGCGCTGATGTACCCCCGGCTGTCGGAGCCGCGTGCCATCCTGAGGTTTGTGAGCAGCACCTGGGGCCGACCGGCGCGGGAGGGCGACGACGGCTGGGTGGTCGTCGACGTCGAGACCTCCGGTTTCCGTCCCGGCCAGGCCCGGGTAGTGAGCATCGCCGCCCTGGCGCTCGACCCGTCGGGCAAAGTCGAGCATTCCGTGGTGAGCCTGCTCAATCCCGGCGTCGACCCCGGTCCGGTCCACGTGCACGGCATCACCCCGGAGATGTTGGAGGACCAGCCCACCTTCGCCGATATCGCCGCCGATGTCGCCGATCTGATGCACGGGCGCACCCTGGTGGCCCACAACGCCCCCTTCGACTACTCCTTCCTGGTCGCCGAGGCCGAGCTGGCCCAATCCGTGCTCCCGGTCGACCGGGTGATGTGCACCGTCGAGCTGACTCGTCGGCTCGATCTCGGGCTGGACAATCTGCGACTGGAAACTCTTGCGCGGCATTGGGATGTGCCTCAGACCAGAGCGCACGACGCGTTCGACGACGCTCTGGTGCTCTCCCGGGTGCTGGCCCCGGCCTTGCAGCGGGCCCGGGAGCGTGACGTGTGGCTGCCAGTTCGGCCGGTCGGCAGACGGCGGTGGCCCAATGGCCGGGTCACCCATGAGGAGCTGCGGCCGTTGAAGATGCTGGCGTCGCGGATGCCCTGCCCCTACCAGAACCCGGGCCGCTACCAGCGCGGCGGGCCGCTGGTGCAGGGCATGCGGGTGGCGCTGTCGGCGGAGGTCAAGCGCACCCATGAGGAACTGGTAGAACGCATCCTGCACGCCGGTCTGGCCTATACCGATGCGGTGGATCCGGAGACATCGCTGGTGATCTGCAACGAGCCGGTGCCGGAGCAGGGCAAAGGTTTCCAGGCCCGCGAACTGGGTGTCCCGACGGTCACCGACGAACAGTTCATGCTCGGCGTGACGCGGGTCACCGGCGGCACGGGTATCGACGAGTTCGTGCAACCGGTGTGCAACGGCAGGCAGTTCGCGCTGTTCTAACCGGCCCGCCGGTCGATGTACTCCATGTAGCCGCGACCGGTGATCCGCTGGCCTCGCCAGGTGGCCTGGTGCCGGAATCCCGTGACGAATCCGCTGCCCAGGCCGAAGGTGAGAGTGGTGTCCAACTCCGCGGCGACGTCCAGCACCACCCGGCCGCCGTCGCGCACGGTGAAGCGGGTGACCGCCGGTATCCGCATCGGGATTCCGTAGGGCGTCGGTTCCGGGGCGTCGCGGTACTGCTCGACGCGGAACTCATTGTCTCCCAATCTCTTTCCGTAAGAATTGCGGCTGCGGTGCAACGCCGTGGTGATGAACCCTCTGCCGCCGATGCAGTGATGACTAAGCAGCACCTACTCGTCGGTTCCGAGGTTGACGATCTGGTAGACGAACAGGTCCAGCGGCGCCTTCCGTGCTGACGGCAGCGGTGTGGACCGCAGCTGGTTCGGGCTTGGGCACGCCCCGTATTCGAACGCGCATAGCCCTTCGACGTCCGCCGTCTCACCGGACGGTGCGACGAAGCGGCCCTGGTACTGCGTGAGCAGGCTCAGATGCTTGTAGACCGGGTTGTGCAGGAACCAGGTGACCTTGTCGGTGTTGGTCAGCCGAAGATCCGCCGACAGCCCGCCGAACCGGCCGGTCAACGTGTACTCCGGATAGTGCCCCGCGATCGTCAACTCGTCGCCGAACCGCATCAGCGACCCGTCCGGACGCGACACGAAGTCACGGTCGGTGGAGTAGTTCCCGAAATGCGCCGGGTAAGACGCGGCCGTCCCCACCACTACCGAGGCGTTGCGGCGCGGCCGGTCAACCAGTGCGTGGTCGTCGTCGAAGGCCAGCGAACCTGTTGCGCCGATCAGCGACATGCACGAGAAAAACCGATGCGGCTCAGGCAGATCCGGGATCATCACCCCGAAGTGCGTCCAGCCGTAGCGGCGCGACTCGACGTTGGGCACCAGGATGTCGGGCTCGCCGAACGGCCGGGTCGACAATGCCGGCCCACGGTCGACCGCGCGTAGGAAGGCACTCAGAGTGCGGCGAATCGCCGCCGCTGCCAACGGATGCATGAGCTGATGTTGTCAGCTCAGCCGGGCCGCCCGGTTCACCGCGGAGACCACGGCGCGCAGCGAGGCGGTGGTGATCGACGTCGCGATACCCACGCCCCACACCGTGCGGCCGCCGACGGAGGCTTCGACGTAGGCCGCCGCCGCGGCTTCCTCGCCGGCTGACATGGCGTGCTCGGAGTAGTCCAGGACGTGGAGGTCGATACCGACGGTGCCCAGCGCGTCGACGAACGCGGCCAGCGGCCCGTTGCCCTCGCCGCGGATCTCGGTCTCCACGCCGTCGATCTTCACGGTCGCCTCGATGACGTCGGTGCCGCCGTCGATCTCCGAACCGATCACCCGCTGCCTAATACGCTCCAGCGGCCGGACCGGGCTCAGGTACTCGTCGGCGAAGGCGTCCCACATCTCCTTGGAAGACACCTCGCCGCCCTCGCCGTCGGTGATCTTCTGGATCACCTGGCTGAACTCGATCTGCAGCCGGCGCGGCAGCACCAAGCCGTGGTCGGCCTTCATGATGTAGGCCACCCCGCCCTTGCCGGACTGCGAGTTGACCCGGATGACGGCCTCATAGGTGCGGCCGACGTCCTTGGGGTCGATCGGCAGGTACGGCACCTGCCACAGGATGTCCTCGACATCGGTGTCCGCCTCGTCGGCAGCGATCTTCATGGCGTCCAGGCCCTTGTTGATGGCGTCCTGGTGGCTGCCGGAGAACGCGGTGTACACCAGGTCGCCGCCGTAGGGATGACGCTCGGGCACCGGCAACTGGTTGCAGTGCTCGACGGTGCGGCGGATCTCGTCGATGTTGGAGAAGTCGATCTGGGGGTCCACCCCACGGGAGAACAGGTTCAGACCCAGCGTCACCAGGCAGACGTTGCCGGTGCGCTCCCCGTTGCCGAACAGGCAGCCCTCGATCCGGTCGGCGCCGGCCTGGTAACCCAATTCCGCTGCGGCAACGGCTGTTCCGCGATCGTTGTGCGGGTGCAGGCTCAGGATGATCGAGTCGCGCCGTGCCAGGTTACGGCTCATCCACTCGATGGAGTCGGCGTAGACGTTGGGCGTGGTCATCTCCACCGTGGCGGGCAGGTTGACGATCAGCGGCCAGTCCGGCGTGGGCTCGATGACGTCGGCGACGGCGTCGCACACGTCTTTGGCGTACACCAGTTCGGTGCCGGTGTAGGACTCCGGGGAGTACTCGTAACGCCACCGAGTACCCGGGTGCTTGGCCTGCTCCTCCAGGCACTTACGGGCACCGTCGGTGGCGATCTTCTTGACCTCCTCGCGGTCGGCGCGGAAGACCACGCGCCGCTGCAGAATCGAGGTGGAGTTGTAGAAGTGCACGATCACATTCGGTGCCCCGTGGCAGGCCTGAAAGGTGCGCTCGATCAACTCGTCGCGGCACTGGGTCAGCACCTGGATGGTGACGTCCTCGGGGATGGCGCCCTGCTCGACGATGTCGCGGACGAAGTCGAAGTCGGTCTGGCTGGCCGACGGGAACCCGACCTCGATCTCCTTGTAGCCCATCCGGACCAGCAACTCGAACATCCGGCGCTTGCGGGCCGGGCTCATCGGGTCGATCAGGGCCTGGTTGCCGTCGCGCAGGTCCACCGCGCACCAGCCGGGGGCGTGCTCGATGACCTTGTCCGGCCAGGTGCGGTCGAAGGGAGTGATTGGCTCTCCCCCTTGAACTTCTGCGGCGAACGGCCGATACCGAGACACCGGCATCGTGCTGCCGCGCTGGGCGTTCCACGCCGGCTGGCCGGGCCGGGGCGGGCCCGCGGGGGTCTTGATGGTGCGCGCCGACACGTAGGCGTCGACGGAGTCTGAATTTGAATGGGTGGTCACGATGTTCGCTCCGCAGAAGTTGGTGGGGACTTCAGACCGGCGCATCGCGACAACCCGCGACGGGAAGCCGGTCTGGATCAGACCCCGTCGCGGCGTCCGAGAAGGAGCACCCGCTGCACGTTGATCACTGTACTCCCGATGCTTTCACAGGCATAGTCGCTGGTATGACGCACCGGGACGCCCACGATGACGCTGTGCGGCCGCACCGCTCGCTTGCCGACCGGGTGGGCTCGGTGGTTGCCGGCGCGCTGGCGTTGCTGGCCGCGGCCGCGTCGCTGTTCTTCTCGCCGTTCTTCGTCATGACCACAGACGCCTGCGGCCACGACAACTGCCGCGATTCCCTGGTGCTCTGGGCCTGGGCGGTGACCTGGGGCGGGATCGGGTTGGCCGCCGTCGTGGGCGTAGGCGGCATGGTGGTCGCAGCCCGACGGCGGACGGTGATGTGGGTGTGGCCGGCGCTGGCACTGCTGCTGGTCGTGGGGACGTTCGTCATCGGGGCGCAGTTGGCGAGCGCGGCAGCTCCCGTCGACTGATCAGCGCTGATCAGCGCCAGGGCTGACCCCAGCTACCGCTGAAAGCCACCTCGTCCAGCGGTCTGCGCTCGCGTGGCGCAGCGTCCCGCTCGGCGACCTCGGGATCGACCTGCCCGTATTCAGCCAGCGAGCCGACCGCGATCACCATCACTGGACGCACCGGGTCGGGGATGGCGAACGCCGCCCGGGCGCCGTCGGCGTCGAATCCGGCCATCGGGTGGGCTATCAGCCCGCGCGACACAGCCTCGATGATCAGGTTGGCCTCCGCCGCTCCGGCGTCGACGGCGCTGTAGAGCGCGGTGTTCTCGTCGTCGCCCTCGTCGGCGCACACCAGGATCAGAGCGCCGGCGGCTTTGGCGTAGGCGTTTCCCCGGCTGAGCAGTCCGGCCAGGGTCGCGTGCGACTCCTCACCGCGAATCCCCACCACGAACCGCACCGGCTGGCGCCGCCCCCAGGTCGCCGCCCACCGGGCCGCCTCCAGCAGCGCGGTCACCTGCTCGCCCGTGACATCGGCCTGAGGGTCGAACGCGCGGGGGCTCCACCGCTGGGCGATCGGGGGATGGATCGGGACGGCGGTCTGTGCGAGGCGGTCAGCGGGCTGCTCAGGCATCACGCGAGGTTACCCGCTGATCGGTGCGGAAAGCGGGCCGTAAATCCGGAACTGGCCACCCTTTATCCTTATGGGCAACCCCAACGCCGGAAAGGGCAGACAGTGGCGCTCGTCGTGCAGAAGTACGGCGGATCATCGGTGGCCGACGCCGAGCGGATCCGACGGGTCGCCGAACGCATCGTTGAGACCAAAAAGCAGGGCAACGATGTGGTGGTGGTCGTCTCGGCAATGGGCGACACCACCGACGAACTGATGGACCTGGCTCGCCAGGTGTGCCCGGCACCCCCGGCCCGTGAGCTCGACATGCTTCTGACCGCCGGCGAGCGGATCTCCAACGCGCTGGTGGCCATGGCCATCGAATCGCTGGGCGCCCAGGCGCGATCCTTTACCGGCTCGCAGGCCGGTGTCATCACCACCGGCACGCACGGCAACGCCAAGATCATCGACGTCACACCGGGCCGGCTGCGCGCGGCGCTCGACGAGGATCAGATCGTTCTGGTGGCCGGCTTCCAGG
>JAULZA010000048.1:0-27148 GCA_032117575.1 Mycolicibacterium sp. | reverse complement strand
CGTCATAACCAACACGGCGTGTCACCGAAGTGGGGCCAAATCAGACCGTCACGACACCACGCCCTCTGCCAGCAGGCGGGGCCAAATCGAGCCGTCCCCCTGGGGCCAAATCAGACTGTCACGGCCACGGGCATTGTCATCACAGCGGGCCAGTGCTGGCCCGGCAATCGCAACGACATCGTCGTCGCTCACGCGACCGTCGGACATCCGCTCGGCCACCACGAGGTCCTCGGCGACGGCGGCTACCGCGGCATCGCCCCGATCCGCAGCCCCCGGCGCGACAAGACCGGGCGCATCATCGATGACCACGCCTACCGGGCACACCGGCGCATCCGCGCCCGCGTCGAGCATGTCATCGCCAGAATCAAGGATTGGCAGATCCTTCGACAATGCCGCCGCCGGGGCAACGCCATCAACCACAGCCTTCAAATCGTTGCCGGTCTCTGGAACCTGAAAGCATCCAGCCAATTACGGGTCAACTCTTAGTGAGGGACAGAACGTTGATATGGCTACGGAAACGAAGTCGACATCAACGGTGCTATTGGCACGGTAGTAGGCGTAAAAGTCGCCGCCGCCGTACTCGTCGTTTATTTTGCGGCAGAAGTACTTTGGCCCCTTCGACGACTCCTTCTCGGTCATCTGGTCTGACCGGGTCGGTTGGGTGCCACTGGTTATATCGCCACAAGAAGTAGCAGGCACCACCATCGAGCGGCAGCGGCTGATTGATGCCGATCTAACAGGCGGAGTACGGGTCTGCTGATGCGGGAATTGCGGCAAGTCCAAGATTGCAGACCGCTATCGCGGACGCACCAGCGGTAATTCCGGTGATTCTTTTCCAGTGCATTGGCCCACCCCCGTTTACATTCACCTGGCCGAACTCTAAGCCGAGCGGCAGACGCGTGGGTCAATAACCGGCGGGTCGGATCTGAGATCGCACCACGACAGCAGAACGGCCACCGAGTGAGATCCCGGTGGCCGCTCTGATCAGATCTTGTTCTGCGTCAGTACCAGTAGCGTCTGCCACCCACTGCCCGCCCCGTTGCGCCGAGAACCAGCATGACGACCCCGACAATGAGGAGAATCCAGCCGACGACGTTGACGATTTGGTCGAGCTGCGCGGGGATGGGTGCGAAGTAGCTAATGAGCAGCAGAATGATTCCGAGAACGATCATGGTTCTTTGTCCTTTGCGATGAACTGAATGGTGTCGGTCGAAGCGTCCGGTGAGGCGGCAGTACTCACTTCTCTTTGAAGGCGTCCTTGACTTTCTCGGCGGCATCTTTGAGGTTGGACTTCACCTGGTCGGACTTGCCCTCATTTTCGATGCTCACGTCGTCAGTAATCTTGCCGATCGCTTCCTTGACCTTGCCACCGATCTCGTCGATCTTGTTCTTCGCCTTATCCTCAAAGCCCACTGTGTTTGCCCCTCCCCCTATTGGGAATCGCCCTGAGCCGGGCCGAAACCTCAATCTCGACACTAACGCTCGAACTGGGAAGAACATCAGGGCCAAAAGACCCCGGAGCGTGATCCACATCACGAGCTTTCGGGATCAATACCTACTTCGTGTTTGGTGTCATCTTGTGATCAAGACCTTCTGGGGATGGCGAATGGTCAGACCTACGTCACTATGCCGGGCAGTGCGCTGCTCTTCCCGTCCTTGATGGGGCCACTGGCGAACTACCGCAAATAACTGCGCCACAGGACACTCGCCGGCATGCCGAAATGATGCCGCGACGTAACGTTCGCGCGCGATGCGGTTGGAGCGGTTGACTGAGCGGGTTGGATGCCGACGACCCACCCTTCTAAGCCAGGGTTAGTTTTTGCCGCCCCATCGCTTCTTATACGCCTCGATCTCGTGGGGCTCGTCCATGTCCTCTTGAATGGTCTTTCTGTCGCGCTTGATGGTGATGCGCAGCGCTAACCAGATCAGCCCGATGAGAACGACTGCCGTGGTGATGATCAGCACCGGAGTCATGTCCATGAGGCGATTGTGGCACGGCAGTCAGAAGTTGGGGCGGCGTTTCACGATCGTGTTTGCGGTCACGGGAGCCGCGCAACCAACTCCTCCACCCCGACCCGCGGGCCGGTGAAGAACGGGATCTCCTCCCGCACGTGCCGGCGCGCTTCGGTGGCGCGCAGGTCACGCATGAGATCGACGATGCGGTGCAGCTCAGGCGCCTCGAAGGCCAGGATCCACTCGTAGTCCCCGAGCGCGAAGGCCGGGACGGTGTTGGCGCGGACGTCTTTGTAGCTGCGGGCGGCCATGCCGTGGTCGGCCAGCATCTTGCGGCGCTCGTCGTCGGGCAGCAGGTACCAGTCCAGCGACCGCACGAACGGGTAGACGCACACGTAGTTGCCCGGCTCCTCACCGGCCAGGAAAGCCGGCACGTGGCTTTTGTTGAACTCCGCCGGGCGGTGCAGGGCGACAGCGCTCCATACCGGGCTGGTAGCGCGGCCCAGCGTCGTGGTGCGCCGGAAGTCGCTGTAGGTGGCCTGCAGATCCTCCACCCGCTCGGCGTGGGTCCAGATCATGAATTCCGCGTCGGCCCGCATGCCGGCCACGTCGTAGACGCCGCGGATCACCACGCCGCGCTCCTCCTGCTGCTTGAGGAACGTCGCGGTTTCGTCGGCCACGGCGGCACGGGACTCCTCGTCGTAGCCGAGCACCCCGGGCCGTACGGCGAACGCCGAGAACATCACGTAGCGGACGGTGGAGTTGAGTGCGTCGTAGTCCAGTCGCGCCATGGCACCCATGGTGCCACGCGGCTACAAGCGCGCCGCCGCGGGCAGCGGCAATCAGACGGTAGCCGCGGGCAGCGGCAATCAGACGGTAGCCGCGGGCAGCGGCAATCAGACGGTAGCCGCGGGCAGCGGCAATCAGACGGTAGCCGCGGGCAGCGGCAATCAGACGGTAGCCGCGGGCAGCGGCAATCAGACGGTAGTCGCGGCCACCACCGCGCCGGCGGCCCGCCCGGCCGCGGCCAGGCAGGCGGGCACGCCCACCCCGTCGAGGAAGTTGCCGGCCACCGCCACCCCCGGCGGCAGGCCCGCGCGCACGGCGGCGGCCAGGTCGGCGTGTCCGGGTCCGTACTGGGGCAGCGCGTCGATCCACCGGTGCATCAGCACCTCGATGGGATCAGCGGCGATGCCGAACACGCGGTGCAGGTCCTCGGCCGCCCAGGCCAGCAGCTCCTCGTCGGAGGTCTCCCGGGCGATGGCGTCACCGAACCGGCCGAACGACATTCGCAGCAGTTCGGCCGCACCGCCGCCGCCCCACTTGCGGCTGGACAGGGTGATGGCCTTGGCGTGCAGCGGCTCACCGGTGGCGACCAGCACTCCGGATTGCGGCGGGAACGGCGTCCCGGCCGCGACGCCCATAGCCAGCACCACCGAGGAGGCCACCGGAATCCGGGCGGCGGCAGCCGCCGACGCCGGGGCGATGTCGTCGAGCAACGCGGCGGTGTGCGGCGCGGGCAGGGCGACGACGACGGCATCAGCCCGCCAGGTCTGGTCGGTGGCGTCGGCCAGGTTCCAGCCACGGAAGTCGGCGTACATGTAGTCCACCGCCACCGGAATCCACTCCAACCCGCTGCGGGCCACCAGCTCGTCGAGCAGCACCCGGTAGCCGCCGGCGATCGCGCCGAACACCGGGCCAGTGGTGCTGCCGGGCAACGCTTTTCGGACCGCCGCGGTGAGGCTGGGCGCCCCGGCGTCCAGCGCCGCGGCGACGGTCGGCACCGCCGAGCGAATCCCGATGGTCTTGGCCGATCCGGCGTACACCCCGGACAGCATGGGGTCCACCGACCGGGTCACCACCTGCTCGCCGAACCGGTCGGCCACCACCTGCCCGACGGCCGGATCGCCGCCGGGCTGCCAATCCAGGGGGCGGTCGGGTTCGCCCGCCATCCGCGCGACGGTCTGCTGGTCCACCAGACCGGTCACCGACTCGGGCGTGCTCGGGATGCCGTTGACCGCCCCGGGCGGCAGCGGGTGCAGCCGGCCGCCGGCGTAGATGGTGGGCCGAACCCCGGTGGGGGTGATCAGACGGTCGGCCAGGCCCAGTTCGCCCAGTAGCGCCGGCACCTCGGGCCGACGGGCGACGAACGCCTCGGCGCCGATGTCGACCGTTGTGCCGCAAAGGGTTTCGGTGCGCAGCACGCCACCGAGCCGGTCGGCGGGGTCGAACACCAGGATGGTGGCGTCCGGGCCGGCGGCGGCACGAATCCGGTATGCGGTCACCAGGCCCGAAATGCCGCCTCCGACAACGGCATAGGTGGCTGTCACAACGAGTGCACCAGCGCCACCAGATCGGTGAGCACGCCCGGGTCGGTGGCCGGCAGCACGCCGTGGCCGAGGTTGAAGATGTGCCCCGCCGCACCGGCGTCCACCGCGCGCCGGCCGTCGTCGACCACGGCGCGGGCGGCCTGCTCCACCACCGGCCAGCCGGCCAGCAGCACCACCGGATCCAGGTTGCCCTGCAGCGCCTTGCCCGGTTCGACCCGCGCCGCGGCGTCGGCCAGCGAGGTGCGCCAGTCCACCCCGACCACGCTCGCCCCGGCCTGGCCCATGGCGCCGAGCAACTCGGCCGTCCCGACCCCGAAATGGGTCATCGGCACGCCGTAGTCGGCCAGCGCGGCGAACACCCGCGCGCTGTGCGGCAGCACGTGGGTGCGGTAGTCCGCGAGCGACAACGTGCCGGCCCAGGAGTCGAACAGCTGGATGGCATCCACCCCGGCATCGAGCTGGACCCGCAGGAATTCCAGCGTCACCCCGGCAAGGGTCTCCATCAACGAATGCCAGGTGGTCGGATCGGCCAGCATCATGGCTTTGGTGCGTTCGTGGTTCTTGCTCGGGCCGCCCTCCACCAGATACGAGGCCAGGGTGAACGGCGCCCCGGCGAACCCGATCAGCGGCACCTCCCCCAGCGCGTCGACCAGCAGGCCCACCGCCTCGCCCACCGCGGCCACCCGTTGCGGGTCCAGAGCGCGGATGGCGGCGACGTCGGCGGCGGTGCGCACCGGGCTGGCGATCACCGGCCCCACGTCGGGCACGATGTCGACGTCCACCCCGGCACCCCGCAGCGGCACGACGATGTCGGAGAACAGGATCGCCGCGTCCACGCCGTGCCGGCGGATCGGCTGCAGAGTGATCTCGCAGATCAACTCCGGGTCGAAGCAGGCCTGCATCATGGTGTTCTTGGCCCGCAGCGCGCGATACTCGGGCAGCGATCGGCCGGCCTGCCGCATGAACCAGACCGGAATCTGAGCCGGTTTTCGGCCGGTGGCGGCGGCCAGATACGGCGCCTCGGGCAGGTGGCGGCGGGTACTCACCGGCACCATGCTGCCACGGCGCGCCTGACTGCACGCCTCGCTGGTTGGCGCTACCGTCGGTGAAGTGACCGACGCGGAGCCCCAACAGTTCCGCGAGGCCGTGGCAGCCATGAACGCCGCCAAGGTGCGGCCCGAGATCGAGCTCGGCCCGATCCGCCCACCTCAGCGCCTCGCGCCGTACAGCTATGCGCTGGGCGCGGAGGTGCGGCGCCCGGAGCCCGACATCATTCCGGAAAGCTCCGAGGGCGACGCGTTCGGCCGACTGATCCTGCTGCACGACCCGGAAGGCTCCGACGCCTGGGACGGCACCATGCGCCTGGTGGCCTACATCCAGGCCGACCTGGATTCCAGCGAGGCGGTGGACCCGCTGCTGCCCGAGGTGGCCTGGAGCTGGCTGGTGGACGCGCTGGCGGAGCGCGAGGAGCACGTCACCGCGCTCGGCGGCACTGTCACGGCCACCACCTCGGTGCGCTACGGCGACCTTTCCGGGCCACCCCGCGCCCATCAGCTGGAGGTGCGGGCCTCGTGGACGGCCACCACGCCGGCTCTGGATGCGCACGTTCAGGCGTTCTGCGAGGTGCTCGAACACGCGGCGGGACTGCCGCCGGTGGGGGTCACCGACCTGAGTTCCCGTCCCCGCTCCCGCGCCTGATATGTCGGAACTGGACGACACCCCGGCCCCGCCGACGGCGGTCCCGCTGGCGGCCCCCGCCGAGGGTGTTCCGGAAGTGGCTGTCAGTGCCGGGGAAATCGCAGGCGCCGCAGAGCAATTGGCTTGCGGCAGCGGCCCGTTCGCGGTCGATGCCGAGCGCGCGTCGGGTTTCCGGTACTCCAACCGGGCCTACCTGATCCAGATCCGGCGCACCGGCGCCGGGACGGTGCTGATCGACCCGGTCAACCACGGCGGCAGCTCGATCGATGCCCTGGAGCCGCTGGCCGCGGTACTCGCCGAGGACGAGTGGATTCTGCACGCCGCCGATCAGGACCTGCCCTGCCTGGCCGAGGTGGGCCTGCGTCCGCCGAGGCTGTACGACACCGAACTGGCGGGCCGGCTGGCCGGCTTCGAGCGGGTGAACCTCGCCGCCATGGTGGAACGGCTGCTGGGGCTCGGGCTGGCCAAGGGCCACGGCGCTGCGGACTGGTCCAAGCGCCCACTGCCGGCGGCCTGGTTGAACTATGCCGCGCTGGACGTCGAGGTGCTCATCGAGCTACGCGCGGCGATTGCCGGTGTGCTGGAGGTGCAGGGCAAAAGCGATTGGGCTGCAGAGGAATTCGAATTTCTGCGCTGCGCACAGAGCTCCCCGACCCGGCGGGACCGCTGGCGCAAGACCTCGGGCATCCACAAGATCCGCACGGCGGCGGGGCTGGCGGCGGTGCAGGAACTGTGGACCACCCGGGACCGCATCGCCCGCAGCCGCGACATCGCCCCGGGGCGCATCCTGCCCGACACCGCGATCATCGCCGCCGCGGCGGCCGAACCCAAGACCGTCGAGGAACTACTGGCTCTGCCGGTCTTCGGCGGCAAGCAGCAACGCCGGACGGCGCAGGTGTGGCTGGACGCACTGGCAACCGCCCGCAGCGGCGGGCAGGCGCCCGACATCGCCGACGACGCCGGCGGCCCCCCACCACCGGTGCGCTGGGCCAAACGCAAGCCGGAGGCCGCTGTCCGCCTGGAGGCGGCCCGGGCGGCGTTGTCGGAGCTGTCCCAACGGGTCGGGGTGCCCACCGAGAATCTGCTGTCCCCCGAGCTGCTGCGACGGCTGTGCTGGGACTGGCCGGGCCGCGGCGACAGCGCCGCTGACGACGCCGGCGCCGTGGATGAATTCCTGCGCGACGGCGGCGCCCGGGTATGGCAGCGCGAGCTGGTGGTACCGGTGCTGGCCGAGGCAGGAGCTAGTCGATCGGTTCGGAAACCGACTCCTGATACGCCCCCAGCGCGGCCACCCAGCCGGTGACCTGCCGGGCGACGTTCTGATCGGTCAGGCCGATTTCGTCGAGCACCTCGGAGCGCGACGCATGGTCGAGGAACCGTTGCGGCACCGCGACATCCCGGCACGGCACATCGATGTCGGCGGCTCGCAGCGCTGCGGACACCGCGGAGCCGGCGCCGCCACGAACACCGCTGTCCTCGATGGTCACCACCAGCTTGTGCCCGGATGCCAGCGTTCCCAGCTCCCCGGGAACCGGCAGCACCCACCGCGGGTCCACCACAGTGACGCCGATGCCCTGTTTGCGCAGCCGGTCGGCGACCTTCAAGGCCATCCCGGCGAACGGACCGACCGCCACCATCAGCACGTCGGAAGCCAGCTCCGCGGCGGGCCGGGCCAGCACGTCGACTCCGCCGATCCGCTCCAGCGCCGGAATGTCCTCGCCCACATCACCTTTCGGGAAGCGGATGGCGGTGGGGCCGTCGTCGATGTCGAGCGCCTCGCCGAGTTCCTCCCGTAGCCGGGTGCCGTCGCGCGGCGCGGCCACCCGCATACCCGGCACGATGTTGAGCACCGACAAGTCCCACATGCCGTTGTGGCTGGCGCCGTCGTTGCCGGTGACCCCGGCCCGGTCGAGCACCAGCGTGACCGGCAGCTTGTGCAGCGCGACGTCCATGAGCAACTGGTCGAAGGCGCGGTTGAGGAAGGTCGAGTACACGGCGACCACCGGATGCAGCCCGCCCATCGCCAGCCCGGCCGCCGAGGTCACCGCGTGCTGCTCGGCGATCCCCACGTCGAAGAGCCGGTCGGGGTAGCGCTCCCCGAAGGCGGCGAGGCCGGTGGGCCCTGGCATGGCGGCCGTGATGGCCACGATGTCCCGGCGCGCGCCGGCGTGGGCGATCAAGGCGTCGGAGAACACCGAGGTCCAGCCCGGCGCCGCGATCTTGGTGGCCTGACCGGTCTCCGGGTCGATGACGCCGCAGGCGTGCATCTGTTCGGCCTCGTCGTTCTCCGCCGGGGCGTAACCCATGCCTTTGCGGGTGACGACGTGCACTATCACCGGCCGGTTGTAGCCGCGGGCGTGGCGCAGCGCCGTCTCCACCGCGTGCTCGTCGTGCCCGTCGATGGGTCCCACGTACTTCAAGCCCAGGTCGGAAAACATCGCCTGGGGCGAGACGGCGTCTTTGATACCCGCTTTCACGCTGTGGATGGCCTGGAAGGCCACCGGGCCGATCACCGGGATGGACCGCAGCGCGATGCGGCCTCGCTCCAGCAGCCGCTCGTAGGCCGGCTGCAGACGCAGACCGGCCAGGTGTTCGGCCAGCCCGCCGATTGTGGGTGCGTAGCTGCGGCCGTTGTCGTTGACGACGATGACGACCGGGCGTTTGCCGGCGGCGATGTTGTTCAGTGCCTCCCAGCACATTCCACCGGTCAGCGCACCGTCGCCGACGACCGCGACGATGTGGCGATTGCACTGGCCGGTCAGTTCGAAGGCTTTGGCCAGTCCGTCGGCGTAGGACAGCGCCGCCGAGGCGTGGCTGGACTCGACCCAGTCGTGCTCGCTCTCGGCCCGCGACGGGTAGCCGGAGATACCGCCCTTCATCCGCAGCGTGTCGAAGTCACCGCTGCGCCCGGTCAGCATCTTGTGCACGTAGGACTGATGCCCGGTGTCGAAGATGATGGGATCGAAGGGAGAGTCGAACACCCGATGCAGCGCCAGCGTCAGTTCGACAACGCCGAGGTTGGGTCCCAGATGTCCGCCGGTGGCGGCCACCTTGTGGATCAGGAACTGACGTATCTCCCCCGCCAGTTGCGCCAGCTCGTCCTGGGACAAGCGCTGCAGATCAGCGGGGCCCCGGACCTGTTCGAGCATTGAATCAGTCTACGCACGGTTGCCACCGGCCTCGTGCTCTGACAGGTAGACGTCGGGCACACCGTCGCGGTCCTGGTCGCAGGTTTCCAACTCAAAGACCTCGCGGTAATGCCGATTCCGGATCCGCAGCACGACGGCGGCCAGGAACGCAGCCAGCAAAGATCCGGTGAGCACCCCCACCTTCACCACGGCCTGTCGCGGAGAGTCGGCGTCATAGGCCAATTCGCCGATCAGCAGCGAGACGGTGAACCCGATTCCGGCCAGCAGCGAGACTCCGAAGACGTCGATCCAGCGCAGCGAGGAGTCCAGGCCGGCGCGGGTCACCGCGGCGATCAGCCGGGTGGTTCCGAACACCCCCACCGTCTTGCCGACCACCAGGCCTCCCACGATGCCGAGCGCGATCGGGTCGCGCAGCGCTGTCACCAATCCGTCATAGCCCCCGAAGGTCACGCCGGCGGCGAAGAACGCGAAGACCGGCACCGCGAACCCGGCGGACACCGGACGCACGAGGTGCTCGAAATACTCGGCCAGGCCCATCCCCGAGTCGCCGGCGTCGCGTTCGTTGCGCAGCACCGGCACCATGAACCCGAGCAGCACGCCGGCCACGGTGGCGTGCACCCCCGACTCGTGCACCAGGGCCCAGGTGGCCACCGCGAGCGGAATCAAGATCCACGGCGAGCGCACCCGCCGCTGCACCAGCACGGCGAAGACACCGAGCGGGATCAGCGCCAGCAACAGAGCGGGCAGGTTGATCTTGGCGGTGTAGAACAACGCGATCACGGTGATCGCCAGCAGGTCGTCGACCACGGCCAAGGTGAGTAGGAAGGTCCGCAGCGCCGCGGGCAGGTGGGTGGAGATCACCGCCAGCACGGCGACGGCGAAGGCGATGTCGGTGGCCGTCGGGGTGGCCCAGCCGCGTACCGCGCCGTCGCCGGCACCGGCGGTGAAGGCGACGAAGATCAGCGCCGGCACCACCATGCCGCCGACCGCGGCGGCGATCGGCAGCGCCGCCCGGCGGGGGTCGCGCAGGTCGCCGGCGACGAACTCGCGCTTGAGCTCCAGGCCGACGACGAAGAAGAAGATGGCCAACAGCCCGTCGGCCGCCCACGACCCCAGCGACAGGTCCAGATGCAGGCCGTAGTCGTCGCTGCCAACGCGGAACTTGGTGAGCGCGGTGTAGGACGCCCTCCACGGCGAGTTGGCCCACACCAGTGCGATGGTGGCGGCGGCCAACAGCAGCGCCCCGCCAACCGTCTCCTTGTGCAAGATGCGGATTATTCGGCTGGTTTCCGACCACGAGCCGCGGCTGAGCAGGGTGGCGGGCATGGGAGAAACCTACAAGGAACTCACCGGGTGAGCAGTGCGATGCATTCGATGTGATGGGTCAGCGGGAAGGCGTCGAACACCCGGATCCGCGCCACCTGGTAGCCGTGGCCGCGGTACAGGCTGATGTCGCGCGCGAACGATGCAGCCTCGCAACCGATGTGGATGACCCGCGGCACACCGGCACGGGCCAGCAGGTCGATCACCGGACGGCCCGCACCGGCGCGCGGCGGATCCAGCACCGCGATGTCCGCGCGGCCGGACTGGCCGGCCAGGAACCCGCGCACCGACCCCGACACCACCGTGACCGACGACAGATCAGCCAGTGCGGCGCGGGCCGCCGCCGATGCGTTGCGGGCGGTGTCGACGGTGTGCACCCGGCCGCCAGGACCGATCGCCGCGGCCAGCGCCGCCGCGAACAGACCGGCCCCACCGTAAAGATCCCAGGCCCGGCGCGCCCCCGCCCCGGCCCACTCCCGCACCAGGTCGCTGTAGAGGGCGGCCGCGTCCCGGTGGGACTGCCAGAACGCCGTCACCGGCAGCCGCCACACCCGCTCGCCCACCCGTTGCACGGCCCGGCCGTCACCCTCGACGACGGTGGTGTCCCGGCTTTCCCGCGAGGTTGTCACCACGTGACGACGTCCGTCGTCGTCGAGCACGACGTGCAGCCGGTCGCCGGGGCGCCAGCGCGGACCGTCCAGGCCGGCGAGCATGGCCTCCGGGAGTTGCGCACAGCGCAGGTCGGTGACCAGCTCGGTGCTGTGGTAGCGGTGCAGGCCCGCATGACCGTCGGCGCCGACATCGAGTTGCACCCGGGTGCGCCAGCCCAGCGGCGCGCCGGAGCCGACCGGTTCGGCGATGCCTTCCCACGGGTAATCCCCCAGTCGCCCAAGCTGATTGGCCACCACCTCGCCTTTCAGAACGCGGGCGGCCGCAGGCTCGGCGAAGGCCAGGTCGCAGCACCCCGCCCCGTCGACGCCGGCGACCGGGCACAACGACTCCACCCGGTCGTCGGAGGCCTCGAGTACTTCCACGGCGTCGGCGTGCCAGAACGTGCCTTTCTCGGCCGTCACCCGTACCCGCACCAGTTCGCCGGGCAGCGCGTAGCGCACGAACACCACCCGGCCGTCGTCGCGGGCCACGCAGCTGCCGCCGTTGGCCGGCGCGCCGGTGCGCAGCACCAGTTCGGTGGTCACTCGGTGAAACCGCGCCGCACGTCGCCCGGCGCGCTCTGCTCCGGAAACTTGCTGACCCGCTCCGAGGAATTCAGCTGCCAGGGCACCGACGTCATCATCACGTTGGGGAGGAACAGCAGCCGGGTCTTGAGTCGCAACGCACTTTGGTTGTGCAGCAGGCTTTCCCACCAATGGCCGACGACGTACTCGGGGATGAATACGGTGACCACCGTGCGGGGGGCTTCTTTGCTGATGCGCTTGACGTAGTCCAGGACCGGGCGGGTGACCTCCCGGTAGGGCGAGGCCACCACTTTCAGCGGGACGCTGACGTCACTGTCCTCCCATTCCCTGGTCAGGCGGCGGGTGTCGGCGTCGTCGATATTGACCGTGAGCGCCTCCAGCACGTCGGGTCGAGTGGCCCGGGCGTAGGCCAGCGCGCGCAGGGTGGGCAGCTGCATGTTGGACACCAGCACAATCGCGTGATTGCGGCTGGGCAGCACGATCTCGCGGTCCTCCTCCTTGGGTGTGAGCTCCCGAGACACGGTGTCGTAATGCCGATTGATGGCCCTCATCCCCACGAACAGCCCGCCCATCGCCAGGATCGCGATCCAGGCGCCGGCCATGAACTTGGTGACCAGCACAATCAGCAGCACGGTGCCGGTGGAGATGAAACCGATGGTGTTGATCACCCGCGAGCGCGTCATCCGGCGACGTTCGGCCGGGTCGTCCTCGGTGCGGAGCAGCCGGGTCCAGTGCCGCACCATGCCGATTTGGCTGAGCGTGAACGAAATGAACACACCGACGATGTAGAGCTGAATCAGCGCGGTCACCTCGGCGTCGAAGGCAACGACGAACGCGATCGCCGCCAACGCGAGGAAAACAATGCCGTTGGAGAAGGCCAGCCGGTCCCCGCGGGTGCGCAACTGGCGCGGCAGGTAGCGGTCCTGAGCCAGGATGGAGCCGAGCACCGGGAAGCCGTTGAACGCGGTGTTGGCGGCCAGCACCAGGATCAGGGCGGTGACGCCGGTGATCAGGTAGAGACCCGGGGCGAAGTTGTGGAAGACCGCGTCGGCGAGCTGGGCGACCATGGTCTTCTGGTGATAGTTCGCCGGGGCGCCGCCGAGCTGCTCCAGGGGCCGCTCGGCGATCTTCACCCCGGTCTCCACGGCCAGCACGATGATGCCCATCAGCAGCGCCACGGCGATGCCACCCAGCATCAGCAGCGTGGTCGCGGCGTTGCGTGACTTCGGTTTGCGGAATGCCGGCACCCCGTTGCTGATGGCCTCGACACCGGTCAGCGCCGCGCAGCCGGACGAAAACGCGCGCGCCACCAGGAACACCAGCGCGAATCCCACGATGTCGCCGTGGTCGGAGTGCAGTTCGAAATTCGCCGATTCGGCCTTCAGTTCATGGCCCAGCACGTTGATCTGGAATAACCCCCACCCGATCATCGAGGCCATTCCGAAGACGAAGGCATAGGTGGGGATGGCGAACCCGGTGCCCGACTCCCGGATGCCACGCAGATTCGCCGCGGTCAGCAGCGCGATGGCCAGGACGGCGAAGACCACCTTGTGATGGGCGATCAGCGGCACCGCCGAGCCGATGTTGGCCATCGCCGCCGACATCGACACCGCCACGGTGAGCACGTAGTCGACCAGCAGCGCACTGGCGACGGTGAGACCCGCGGTGGGTCCGAGGTTGGTGGTCACCACTTCGTAGTCCCCGCCGCCGGACGGATACTCGTGCACGTTCTGGCGGTAGGAGGCCACCACGACCAGCAACACCAGGGCCACCGCAACACCGACCCACGGCGCCATCGTGTACGCGGCCAGGCCGGCCACCGACAGCACCAGGAAGATCTCTTCCGGCGCGTAGGCCACCGACGACATGGCGTCGGAGGCGAACACCGGCAGGGCGATCCGCTTGGGCAGCAGAGTGTGGCTGAGCCTGTCGCTGCGGAGCTCCTGGCCGATCACCAGCCGGCGCAGACTCCGCGAAAGCTTGGACACGAGAGCCAAGGGTAAGCCTTACCGCCGACCGCGGTAGCGTTCCCCATACGGCGCGGCCCGCCGGTGGGCCGGCGCATCAGTAGCCGAGAGGACCTCAGGTGCGGGTAGTGGTGATGGGGTGCGGCCGTGTGGGCGCCTCGCTAGCCGAAGCGCTGTCCCGGCTCGGCCACGAGGTGGCAATCATCGACCGCGACCCCACAGCGTTCCACCGGCTCTCCGAGGAATTCGCCGGCGAACGTATCAGCGGCATGGGCTTCGACCGGGAAGTGTTGCTGCGGGCCGGAATTGAGCGGGCAGATGCGTTCGCCGCGGTGTCTTCCGGCGACAACTCCAACATCATTTCCGCACGGGTAGCCCGCGAGATGTTCGGCGTGCAGCGGGTGGTTGCCAGGATCTACGACGCCAAGCGGGCCGCGGTCTACGAACGCCTGGGTATCCCGACGATCGCGACGGTGCCCTGGACCACCGACAGGCTGCTGAACACCTTGACCCACGAGGCGGAGACGGCCCGCTGGCGCGACCCCACGGGTACCGTCGCCGTCGCCGAGGCGCCCCTGCACGAGGGCTGGGTGGGTCACCGGGTCTCCAGTCTCGAAGAGGCCACCGGGGCGCGGGTGGCGTTCCTTATCCGCTTCGGCACCGGGGTGCTGCCCGAGCTCAAGACCGTCATCCAGGCCGGTGACCAGGTGTACCTCGCGGCCGTGTCCGGATCTGCCGGCGAGGCGCTGGCCATCGCCGCACAACCGCCCGAGGAAGGGGTCGGCGCATGAAAGTCGCGATCGCCGGTGCCGGCGCGGTGGGCCGGTCCATCGCCCGGGAACTGGTGGAGAACAAGTACGACGTCACGCTCATCGAGCGCAATCCCGGGCACTTCGACGTCGACGCCATCCCGGCGGCGACGTGGGTCTTCGGTGACGCCTGCGAGCTGAGCCTGCTGGAGTCGGTGCACCTGGAGGACTTCGACGTGGTGATCGCCGCGACCGGCGACGACAAGGCCAACGTGGTGCTCTCCCTGCTGGCCAAGACCGAATTCGCCGCCCCGCGCGTGGTCGCCCGGGTCAACGACCCGCGCAACGAGTGGCTCTTCGACAGTGCCTGGGGTGTCGACGTGGCGGTGTCGACCCCGCGCATGCTGGCGTCCCTGGTCGAGGAGGCGTTCGCCGTGGGCGATGTGGTTCGGCTGCTGGAGTTCCGCAAGGGCAACGCGAACCTGGTCGAGATCACCCTGCCGGAGGACACCCCGTGGGGTGGCCGGCCGGTGCGCAAGCTCCAACTGCCCCGTGACGTCGCCCTGGTGACGATCCTGCGGGGACCCCGGGTGATCGTCCCGGAGCCCGACCAACCGCTGGAGGGCGGGGATGAATTGCTCTTCGTCGCCGCACCCGATGTCGAAGCCGAACTACGCAGCCTGCTGGCTGAAGGGGTTCGCTAGCGGTCGGGATGGGCGGCGGCAGCGTGGTCGGCGTGAATCGCCCGTTGGGCTGCCCGGATGGCCAGGTAGGTCACCAGCGCGCCGACAGCGGCCAGCGGCCAGCCCATCGAGATGCGCGCGACGCCCAGCCAGCCGGTCTTGTCGGCGTTGTAGAGGTGATGCTGGACGATGAACCGTGAGGCGAACACCGCCACCCAGGTCAGCGTCGCCACGTCGAAGGCCAACACTGCCCGACGGGAGCGCCGCCAACTGCGATCGTGGCCGGTCACCCAACTCCATACGTACCCCACCACCGGCCTGCGGATCAGCACCGACAACGCGAACACCGTCGCCCACAACAGCGACGTCCAGATGCCCAGCAGGAAGTAGCCCTTGGATGCCCCGACGATCCAGGCGATCAGCGCGCTGATACCGACGCCCAGGAAGCCGGCCAGCGCGGGCTGCACCGAGTCACGTCGGACGAGCCGCCACACCAGGATTGCCGCGGCCACCCCAAGCGCCGAGAACAATGCGGGCAGCAGCCCGAACGCGGTGTTCATCGGGACCAGTACTGCCACTGGCAGGGCCGAGTAGATGAGGCCGCTGGGGCCGCCCATCTGGCCGAGCAGGGCCTGTGCGGGAGTGCGCTTGGCCTCGGGTGTGGCCGCGAGCTCGTCTTCTGCCGGCAAGTCAGTCGGGGTCAACGCTGAATCTCGTAGTGCGGGTTGTAGATCGCCTTGCTGCCGTTGTCGAGTTTCCCCACCCGACCGCGCACCCGCAGATGACGGCCGCATTCGATGCCGGGAATCCGGCGCTGGCCCAACCAGACCAGCAGCACGGTGTCGGTGCCGTCGAAGAACTCGGCACGCACGCCGCCCGCGCAGCCCTTGGCGTTGGTCTCCACGCTGCGCAGCGTGCCCACCATGGTGACCTCCTGGCCGCGCTGACAGTCGACCGCGCGTTGCGCGCCCGTGGTGGCGGCCTCGCCGGTGAGTTCCTCGGCGTCGCGTTCCTCCGGGTTCTCGGTCAGCTTGCGAGTCAGGCGCCGCATAAAACCTTCGGCCGTGGCCATGGGCTCTCCTGGGGTCTTTCGGTGAGGTTCGTTCACACTGCCACCGCCACGGTAGACCTCACAATCCCGCTACGCCATGTGCGTACCCCGGTAATCCGCGGCGACACCTGCACCAGGCAGGATCTGCGAATGGTATCCAGCCGGGCAGTCAGTATCCGCGGCGTGGTGACCGTCCTGCTGCCGGGGACCGGCTCCGACGACGATTACCTGCGGCGGGCGTTGGCGGGTCCCTTGGAGGACGCCGGCGCGCACGTCATCGCGGTGGCTCCCGAGCCGGACCGGCTGGTGCAGAGCTTCCTGGATGCCGTCGACCGCGCCGCCCAGGCGGCCCCGACCGGCCGGGTCCTCGTCGGTGGGGTGTCCCTGGGCGCGCTGCTGGCCGCCCGCTGGGCGCTGGCCAACCCGGACCGCACGGTCGCGGTGCTGGCGGTGCTGCCGCCGTGGACCGGCGAGCCCGCAGACGCCCCGGCCGCGCTGTCCGCCCGGCACACGGCCGGTCTGCTGCGACAGCACGGCCTGGCCGCGACCACGGCGGCGATGCGGTCATCGAGCCCGCGCTGGCTGGCCGACGAACTGGCCAGATCCTGGGAGCGGCAGTGGCCAGCTCTGCCCGATGCCATGGAGGAGGCCGCCGCCTGTGTGGCGCCGAGCCGAACCGAATTGCAGCGGCTGGGCGCTCCGCTGGCGGTCGTTGCGGCCACCGACGATCTGGTGCACCCCGCCGCGGTCGCCGCCGACTGGGCGGCCTGGGCTCCGCGCGGCGCGCTGGCCACAGTCCGGCTGCAGGACTTCGGCCCGGCGCCGAGGCTGCTCGGCGCGGCCTGCGTGGAAGCGCTGCGGGCCGTCGAGGGTTAGCCGGGCTATCCGCCGGTGCTGGTGCTGCGCAGCTGCTGCATCGCCGACCCGGAGGCGCTGCGCCGCTCGTCGGGCCCCGCAGGAGGTTGCCCCTGCTGCTGGGCCAGGTAAGCCTGCTGGGCGGCAAGCATGGCCTGCTGCTGCTGTTGGGCCTGCTGAGCCTGCAGGGCCTGCTGCATCGCCTGCTGCTGGGCGGCCGAACGCAACTGCGCGGCCAGCTCATCGGGCAGCTGCACCGGCAGCGGAGTGCGCACCGGAAGCGGCGTATCGCCGCGACGGACGACGGTGTCGGCCAGCGCCTGGCGCGCCTCGGCGATAAGGGCGGGCATCGATTCCAGCATTCCGTTGACGACGCACCGGATCATCCAGCGGTAGCCGTCGACACCGATGAACCGGACCGCACCGGCACCGGTGCCAACCACCTCACGGCCCCACGGTCCGTCCTCGATGGAGACTGCGGCGCCGTCGTTGCGCAGTGCTTCGGCCAACTCGCTGGCCACCTCACGCCAGAGGCCGGGCGATTTGGGCGCGGCGTAGGCAGCGACGGTGAATCGGCCGTTGGGAGTGACGACCCAGATAGCGGTGGGCACACCGGTCTGGTTGAACTCCACCTGAATCTGCCCGGCGGGCGGCATGGGAATGAGCACCGATCCCAGGTCCAGCCGGGCCAGTGCCGCCTGCTCGGGGTTGTCGAAATCCTCGATGTCGAATGGCCCGTCCGGTTCGCCGCCGCTCCACTGGGTGACGGTGACCTGCTCGGCGACCTGCTCTTCGATCACCTCTTCGTAGTCCACCTCGGCCCCGCTCTGATCGTGATCGTTCTTACGTCTACCGAATGCCATCACAAACTCGCATGTCCGCCGGAGGAACCGTGGCCGCCCTGGCCACGGGTGGTGTCAGCCAGTCCGGCCTCGTCGAACGAGGTCACCTCGACCAGCTCGGGCAGTTCGACCCGCTGGACCACAAGCTGCGCGATGCGGTCGCCGCGACGCAGCACTATCGGGGTGCCGGGATCGAGGTTGATCAGCGCCACCTTGATCTCGCCGCGATAGCCGGCGTCGATGGTGCCCGGGGCGTTGACGATCGACAGCCCCAGGCGCGCGGCCAAACCCGAGCGCGGGTGAACCAAACCCACCATGCCCTGCGGGATTGCCACCGCGATGCCGGTGGAAACCAGAGCCCGCTCGCCCGGGGCCAATTCGACGTCCTCGGCGCTGTACAGATCAACGCCGGCATCGCCGTCGTGCGCGCGTGCGGGCAACGGTAGGTCCCGGTCCAGACGGACTACCGCGAGACTGGTGGGCACGAGCTCAGAGACTACCCTTGGCCGGATGTCTGGTACGCCCGTCTCGACGCAAACCGTGCGTTACCGCGAGCGGCTGCGAGTGCCCTGGTGGTGGTGGCCGATCGGGATCGGCTTGTCCTCGGTGCTGGCCTTTCAAGTCAACTTGGGCATCCGCAACCTTCCCGACTGGCTGCCGTACGTGGCGCTGGCCATCGTCGCCGTCGGCGTGTTGTTGTGGCTGAGCCGCGTGGAGATCCGGGTGGTCGCCACCGGCGCGGGCGCCGACGCGGAAGTCGAGCTGTGGGCAGGGCAGGCGCATCTGCCCGCCTCAGTGGTGAGCCGCTCCGCCGTCGTGCCGCGCAGCGCCAAGTCTGCCGCGCTGGGACGCCAGTTGGACCCGGCCGCCTTCGTCCTGCACCGCAACTGGGTGGGCCCCATGGTGCTGGTGGTGCTCGACGATCCCGACGACCCGACGCCGTACTGGATGGTCAGCAGCCGGCAGCCGGACCGGGTGCTGGCTGCCCTGCAAAGCTGACGGCGAAAAGCCGACGCCGAACCGCAGGAGTCAGGCGGCGCAGTCGGTGCAGATCATTTCGCCGTTCTTCTCATGGGCGAGCCGGCTGCGGTGGTGCACCAGAAAGCAACTGGAGCAGGTGAACTCATCGGCTTGCTTGGGCACCACGCGGACGGAGAGCTCCTCGCCGGACAGATCGGCGCCGGGCAACTCGAACGATTCGGCGGACTCCGTCTCGTCGACGTCGACGACTGCGGACTGCACCTCATTTCGGCGCGCCGTCAGCTCCTCAAGGGAGTCCTCCGAGACATCATCGGTCTCGGTACGGCGCGGTGCGTCGTAGTCAGTAGCCATCGTCCAGTCCCCTCGTCGCTCAGCAGAGGTTTGTATCAGCGTCGAACGCCCCGGCCAAACGATTCGTGCCCTATCCTCGCGAGTTGAGCTGTGAGTTGTATCACATCACCGATTCGCGAGCACGGTCAGGTTGCACCTGCGGGCAGTTCCGCGGCAGTCCGGGGCTCTACAGTTCTCGCGTGGTCGCATACATCACCGAAGGCTCCGCCCGGGACAAGAACGGCAATCCCTTCGGTCGCCGTAACTACCGCCCGGGGATCATCGCCCTCGTCGCGCTCATCGCGCTGTCAGCACTGGCCTGGGGGTTCGTGCTCACCCGCCCGGTCGCGGTGGAACAAGCCGCCGCCTGCAACGCCCCGCCGGCGCCGACCGACCCGGACGCCCCCAAACTGGGGCAGCGGGTAACCGGCACAGCTCTGATCGACGTCGCACCGGCCACGCTCGCCGAGACCAAGATCCGCGTCCTCAACGCCAGCGGACAGGGCGGCCAGGCCGGCGAGGTGGCCGGCTCGCTGCGCGATCTCGGGTTCGCGGCGCCGACCGCAGCCAACGACCCGATCTACGCCGGCACCCGGTTGAGCTGCCGAGGCCAGATCCGGTTCGGTCAGGCCGGCCGGCCCAGCGCGGCGGCGGCGTGGCTGGTGGCGCCCTGCGTCGAGCTGTACCAGGACGACCGTCCCGACGATTCGGTGGATCTGGTGATCGGCACCGACTTCAACTCACTGGCCAGCAGTAACGACGTCGAAGCGGTGTTGTCGGGGTTGCGCCCCGGGGCAACTGGACCTGCCGATCCAGCTCTGATCACCAAGATTCACAGCGGCACCTGCTGAGTCACGGCAGCGGCCGTAGGCCGGCGCAACGGTCGAGCGCCTCGATCAGCTGCGCGGCCACCCCCGGCGCCGCCGCCAGCGTCAGGCCAGCCCCCGGATCATCGGCGCCCGGCAGCACCACCACCGCGCCGGCCTCGGCGGCGATCAGCGCACCGGCCGCCCAATCCCATTCGTGCAGACCGTGTTCGTAGTGCGCGTCGAGCCGGCCGGCGGCGACCATACAGAGATCGAGCGCGGCCGAACCCAGCCGCCGCACATCGCGAACCTGGGGCATGAGCTGGGCAAGCAATTCGGCCTGGGCGGCCCGGCGCTGCGGGGAGTAGCCGAAGCCGGTGCTCAACAACGCCATCGCGAGTTCGTCGACGTCGTTGCACCGCAGCCGCCGCCGCGCGCCGCGATCCAGTACATGGGCCCCACAGCCCACTGCAGCTGAATAGACCTGCCCGCCGACGACATCAGCGACGGCGCCCGCCACCGACACACCGCCAACTTGGGCAGCCAGCGATACCGCATACGCGGGGATGCCGTAGAGGAAGTTCACGGTCCCGTCGATCGGATCCACGACCCAGCGCACCACTGCCCCCGACGACGTGCCGCCGCCCTCCTCACCGAGAATCGAATCCCCCGGGCGCATTTCGCCAAGCCGGCCGCGCACCAGTTTTTCGGTCTCGGTGTCGGCCTTCGTCACCGGGTCCGTACGACTGCTCTTGGTCTGCACAGCCGTTCGGACAGCCGCGGAATCCGCCCCGGCAGCACCGGCGCCGAGCATTTCGGCGCGCCGGCGGCGCACGAAGTCCGCCGCCTCGGAAACGAGTTGCTCCGCCACCGCACGCAGTCGCTCGGGCTGGTTGTCGTTCACATTTGCCATCGCAGCACAGCCACGTCCGCGATTCACACGTCGGGGGCCACCCGACTCACTAGTGTTTCTCTCGAACGGAGCCGACGACAGGGAGGACCTGCGATGACCTCGACCCAGCCAACCGACGTACGGCAGGCTCTCGGTGTCGACGTCGGCGGCAGCGGCGTCAAAGGCGCGATCGTCGACCTCGACACCGGGCAGCTCGTCGGTGAACGGTATCGCCTGGAGACACCACAGCCGGCGACCCCGGAGGCCGTCACAGCCACGGTTGCCGAGGTGGTTAAGCACTTCGGTTGGAGCGGCCCGCTCGGCGTCACCTACCCCGGCGTCGTGGTCAACGGCGTGGTGCAGACCGCCGCCAACGTCGACGCCAGCTGGATCGGTCGAGATGTCGCCCACGAGATGAGCACAGCTCTGGGCGGCCAGAAGGTGACCGTTCTCAACGACGCCGACGCTGCCGGGCTGGCCGAGCAACGGTACGGCGCCGGGCGTAACCAGGACGGTGTCGTGGTGTTGCTGACGTTCGGCACCGGGATCGGGTCGGCGGTCATCCATCACGGAATGTTGTTGCCCAACACCGAGTTCGGGCACATCGAAGTGGACGGCAAGGAAGCCGAACACCGGGCGGCGTCGTCGGTGATGGAGCGCAAGGGCTGGAGCTACCGCAAGTGGACCAAGCAGGTCACCAAGGTGCTGGTCGCTGTCGAGAACGCCATCTGGCCAGACCTGATCATCGCTGGCGGCGGCATCAGCAAGAAGGCCGATAAGTGGGTTCCGCTGCTGAAGAATCGCACGCCCGTGGTCGCCGCTGAGCTGCTGAACAGCGCCGGCATCGTTGGCGCTGCGATGGCCGCCACTGAGGAGCACCAGCAGGGCTGACCGGGCGCAGGGCCTGCGCATACCGCCGGTGTCGTTACAATGGAACGCGGCGGCCGCCCACCCAGAGCGGCGAGATCTGAGATCGATCACGCCGACATTCCCTATAGCTCAGGCTTCGAGGTCACGCACGCCCGCGTTCGCCGAAGCCCGCAGGACTGAGAGGCTGGTACGTGGCAGCGACCAAGGCAAGCCAGGCAACCACGAAGCCGGCCAGGCGAACCGCCGCCACGACAGAGGAAGCGCCCGCGGAGCCCGCCAAGGCCGAGAAGAGCACGCCCGCCCGCACGGCGCGGAGCGTGCTCGCCAAGGTGGCTGCCAAGGCCACCGGCCGCGCCACGCCGGATAAGGCCGCACCCGCAAAGACGGTGGCAGTCCCCGCTGAGGAGCCGGCCGCGCCGACGAAGGCCGCCAAAGCCGCCCCTGCTAAAGCGGCGACAAAGGCAGCGCCCGCAAAAGCAGCCAAGGCGCCTGCCAAAGCGGCAGCGCCGGCCAAATCCGCCCCCGCCAAGACGGCCAAGGCGGCACCCGCCAAAACGGCTACGGCGGCACCCGCCAAAACGGCTACCGCAAAAGCCGCACCCGCCAAGGCGGCGAAAGCGCCCGCTCCCGCTCGCGGCCGTGCCAAGAAGGCCACCGCAGCGGCCGATGCCGTTGGGGTCGAGGTCATCGTCGAGGACGAGGCGGATCTGACCGTAGAACCCGATCTTGATGTCGCCGAGGACGTCGAACTTGCTGAGCTTGAGTCCGTCGCCGACGACGAGACCACCGAAGCCGGCGCCGCAGTCGCCGCCGCCGATGGCGAGGCCGACGAGGACGTGACCGAACCGACGGACAAGGACAAGGCCTCCGGCGATTTCGTCTGGGACGAGGAGGAGTCCGAGGCCCTGCGGCAGGCGCGCAAGGATGCTGAGCTGACGGCCTCGGCAGACTCGGTGCGGGCCTACCTCAAGCAGATCGGCAAGGTCGCCCTGCTCAATGCCGAAGAGGAAGTGGAGCTGGCCAAGCGGATCGAGGCCGGCCTCTACGCCACCCAGAAGGTGGCCGAGATGGTCGAGCGCGGCGAAAAACTCCCGGTCCAGCAGCGCCGCGATATGCAGTGGATCTGCCGCGATGGCGAGCGCGCCAAAAACCATCTGCTGGAAGCGAATCTGCGTCTGGTGGTCTCGCTGGCCAAGCGCTACACCGGTCGCGGGATGGCGTTCCTGGACCTCATCCAGGAGGGCAACCTCGGCCTGATCCGCGCGGTGGAGAAGTTCGATTACACCAAGGGCTACAAGTTCTCCACATACGCCACCTGGTGGATTCGCCAGGCCATCACCCGCGCCATGGCCGACCAGGCCCGCACCATCCGTATCCCGGTGCACATGGTTGAGGTGATCAACAAGCTGGGCCGGATCCAGCGCGAGTTGCTTCAGGACCTGGGCCGCGAGGCCACCCCGGAGGAACTGGCCAAGGAAATGGACATCACCCCGGAGAAGGTGCTGGAGATCCAGCAGTACGCCCGGGAGCCGATTTCGCTGGACCAGACCATCGGCGACGAGGGCGACAGCCAACTGGGTGACTTCATCGAGGACTCCGAGGCCGTGGTGGCCGTGGATGCGGTGTCGTTCACGCTGCTTCAGGACCAACTGCAGTCGGTTCTGGAGACGCTGTCCGAGCGCGAGGCGGGCGTGGTGCGGCTGCGGTTCGGCCTGACCGACGGCCAACCCCGCACCCTTGATGAAATCGGACAGGTCTACGGGGTCACCCGCGAGCGGATCCGTCAGATCGAGTCCAAGACCATGTCCAAGCTGCGGCACCCGAGCCGTTCGCAGGTCTTGCGCGACTACCTCGATTAGATCCGGTGGCGCGACCGGTTTCCCCGTGGCAATTTCGCGACACATGGTCCGTTTTCGCAGACGACAGGTCTGAATTAGGTCCTTCTACCCCGAACCCCAAGGGACTAAAGTCCTCAGTTTCCGGGTATATCGTCGCCGCGTTTGGATCGTGTAGCAAACTTTTGTTCGGCGAGTGAATACTCCCCAGTGTGCAGTCGACATGGGCTAACGCTTGGACACGAATCCCAGTGTCCGATAAGGGCTATGTCGCCGCTACTCAGGTTAGGAAATTCCGGACTACCGGTATATTTCCGTTATTCAACGTGACAGTTATAACGTTTCGCACTGCTAATTATCCTCGGGTTTTTGCAGATGAAACGGACTATACGTTGAAAATCGCTCAATCAGCCGCTGTTTTTCTCACTTCCGTCGGTTGCACCGCCGCTCTGGTTCTCTCGACGTCCACATCGGCTAATGCGGCCAGCACAGCACTGATGGTCAACGGCATCGGCCTCGGCGGTCTGCCTGACATCGTGATGTCGAATGTGCTCGGGGGTATGTTCAGCGGCACTGCGTATCAGCGGCAGAGCGTCGGGTGGCCGGAGCAGGCGCGGCCGGTCACCGGTCCGAACAGTCTCACGCTGGGGCAGTCCGTCGATGTCGGCGTCGATAACCTCGATGCCGCAATCAAGGCCGCGGTCGCCCAACTCGGATCCGGTGAAACCGTCACCGTCGTCGGGCTTTCCGCCGGCGCCCTGGTGCTCGACGCGGAAATGCGGCGGTTGGCCGCCGATCCCAACGCACCGGACAAGAGCAAGCTGACGTTCATCGTGGTCAGCGATTCCAGCCGGATTCCGTTCAACGCAAATCGCTACGAGCCCATCCTCGACTACACCTTCACCGTCCCTGCGAACACCCGCTACAACACCATTGCGGTTGCCGCGGAGTACGACGGCTTCGCCGACTTCCCGGATCAAGTGTGGAATGTCGTTGCCGTCGGCAACGCCTTTGCCGGCGCGATTTTCGAACACGTGAACTCGATGGGCACCGATCTGTCCGCTGTTCCTGCCGAGAACATCACCGTCACCACGAACTCACTCGGCGGTGTCACGACGAGCTACCTGATCCCGGCGGCCGAGTTGCCGCTGGTCAAGCTCTTCCCGCTGCTCAAGTCGGCCGAACCGGTGCTTAAGCAAGTCGTCGACAATGCGTATGCCCGTAACGACAACACCGGCCCGGCCGCGACTTCGGCCACCGCGGCCACCTCGGCCGCTGTGGTCACCGCGACCTCCGTTGCTGCTGCCGAAATAGCGGACACACAGCAGGCGGTGGAGACCCCGGTGGTCGATAATCCGGTGGTTGAGAATCCGGCGCCTCGCATGCAGACGAGGCCCGGTGCGGCTCCCGCCGACACTGACAGTTCCGGCGAGCCGGCAGCACGCACGGTCCGCACCCCCAGATCAGCCGCGACGACACGCGGCAACAGGCCAGCGGCCTGAACAACATCGGAAAGGCTCCATCATGCGTTCATTCTCTCGGTCGGTAGGCATGGCATTGGCCGCAGCCGGTTGCACCGCAGGGTTGGCGTTGACTACCGCGACAGCGGCTGACGCAGCCAACGTCGTCCTGATGGTCAACGGCTTGGGCGCGGGCAATCTCACCGACCTCGCGATGTCCAGCATCCTGGGCGGCATGTACGGCGGCACCAACTATGTGCGCCAGAACGTCCCATGGCCGCAGCAGGCCCGGCCCGTCACCGGGTGGAACAGCATGACGCTGAGCCAATCCATCAACATCGGTGCCAACAACTTGGACGCCGCACTCGACAGCGCTTTGCTCCAGTTGAAGCCGGGCGAACGCGTCACCATTGTCGGGCTGTCAGCGGGGGCTCTGGTGGCCGACGAGGAGCTGCGTCGACTGACCACCGACCCCACCGCACCGGATAAGAGCAAGCTGGAATTCGTCGTCATCGCTGATTCCAGCCGAATCTTGTTCAACCGCAACCGGTATGACGCCGTGCTCGGATACACCTACCGCCCGCCGGTGGACTCGAAATACGACACCAAGGCGGTGGTCGCGGAATACGACGGCTACGCGGACTATCCGGATCGGCCGACGAACACCCTCGCCGTGCAGAACGCGATGGCAGGAGCCAACATCGTCCACGTCCCGTCGATGGTGACACCGCTATCGTCGGTTCCGGCATCGAACATCAAGCAGACGACGAACCCGCTCGGTGGAGTGACGACGAGTTACCTGATCCCCACGAAGACGCTTCCGCTGGTGATCGTCAACCCCGCACTCAAGCCGCAAGAAGCTCAGCTGAAGGCGATCATCGACTCGGCCTACATCCGCAACGACAAGACCACCGCCGCCGCCTCGACCACGGTTTCGGCGACGACAGCGGCCGTCGTGGAGGAGCAGGATCTGGACGTCAACGCTGTGAGCGTCTCCGAACCGGTCTCAGTCCCTGCGGCGCAGGCGAATTCGTCTGACGACAACGACGACCGGGCGTCTGCGCCCAGGCGGTCGCGGAGCGGATCCAGAGGGGCTTCTTCCTAGAAAGGGCCCCGGACGGGATCACGCGCCGGTGAGTCGGTTGTCGCCAGGTCGAAGACCATGCGCGAGGTACGGCTCGACCAATATGACGTCTTTATGACGGGAGCGGGCCCAACGGCAGCGGTTCCAGACGCAGCAGGTTCTGCCGCGGGGATTTGGTGTCCAGTGCAACCAGCGGCGTGCCGTCCTCAAGGATCACCAAGCCTTCAGGATTCTCCGGTCGATCGGCTATCCGCCAGATGGCCTCCGCTTCGACCGTGCCGCCGGCCGGGTCCAGATGATCGGGCAGCCGCGCAATCGCGGCGCCCTGGTCAGAGAGCAGGTAAAGGAATCCGTCCGGTCCGACAGTGGCGTCGCTGATGTCAGGCAGCCGCTCGCTCAGCTCCGCACCAAGCCACCACGTCGCCAGCACGGTCAACTCGGCATCGCCCGGCGCCGGCGCCACACCGGGAACACCGCGTCGCCAGCCGACTGGGTCGTCACCGGCGGGTCCGAACTCCAGGATTGCGGCGGGGTCCTTCTCCTTGACCACCAGCAGGTGTCCGCGATCGGCGAGCAGCAGCGATTCGCCGCGTGACGAACGGTCGCCGAGCCAGGACTGCCGGAGCCGATGTCCGTCGGGAACCTCCAGGGCAAGGGTGCTCAGCAGCGCCGGGGCGGCCAGGTCGATATGCAGAGCCCGCGCGGGCTGCTCCTGAAGCAGCAGGACGGTATCAGCCCCGGTGGGCACCACGGCTTCGAATTGGGTGCCGCCGGAGGGAAGGTTCAGTCCGGTCAGGTCGATCCCGCGCCACCGAAGCTGCGGCTGGATCGGTGCGACGAAAACCACTGGTTCATGGTCGCCGACGGCAAGTAGTTCGCCATCCCTGCGCGCGAGGCCGGAGACCTCGCGCAACGGAATGTCGGAGACGTCGCGAACTTGGAGTTTGGCGGGCTTACTCACATCGGTGAGCCTAGCCCGGATTTTTCGCGGAATATCGGTGTAGCTGGGTGTTGATACGCGAAAGTGCCTGTCCTGCAACGGATAATCGGACTTATCTAGGGTTCGATTGTCCAGCGGGAAGGCACTTCGCAAG
>JAULZA010000047.1:0-1649 GCA_032117575.1 Mycolicibacterium sp. | reverse complement strand
TCGCCTTCGGGCCTCCGGTTACGCAGATGCGAGCTTCCGCGTTGGTGGCGAGAATCTCGGGTGGCTGGGCGGCGCCGCCACGCCGAGGGGGATGGTCGCCGCCTGGCTGGCCAGCGCCCCACACCGAGCCAACATGCTTGATCCGCGTTTCCGTGAGACGGGAGTCGGCGTGGTCGAGGGCACGCCCACAGGGGTCACCGGATTCACATTCGCCCAGGAGTTCGGAGCCCGGGCCTCTGCCTCGACGGTAAGCAGCAGCCCCGGGCGCAAGGGGAGCACGAACCCCAAGAAGGGCAAGAAGGCGCACGGAAAGAAGTCGCGCCACAAGGGCAAGCACAAGCGCAGCTCCCATTCCGGGGCCACGCGCTCGCGCGGCCGCTAGGACGCCAGGCCGCCCCCTTGGTCCGGGCTACGGGATCAGCCGGTGCGCGAGGGCGTAGCGAACCAGCTCCCGCCTGTCGGCCAGGTCCAGTTTCTTCATCATCGGGGTCAGCCGGTGAACTTCGGCTTGGCCTTCGCGCAACGGACGATCCGCCAGCGGAGCGTTGCCGTTGCAGGCGAGGCGCCGCTCACGTAGAGCACGTTCGCGGTGACGCGTTTGCCACTGCCGCCTGGATTTAGCTTGCGGACCGGGTAGCGGAGTTCGAAGTAGCGCCCGCGACTGTTGCGTTCGGTCAGCGTCTTGATCCGCTTGCCTGAGACGTAGTAGCTGACCTGCCGGATCTCCGTACCGCGAACCCGCACGTATGCGTAACGGCCGGTTACGCAGCCTTGGCTGCCGCTGACCCTCGCCGAGCCGGCGATTGCGGGCAGCACGCCGCCCGCAGGAGCGTTCGTGAAGGTGCAGACAACGGTCTCTCCGGCCTGCAGGCTCACCGATGCCGTTGAGCCGGAGATCGCCGATGAGCCGCTGGGGTCGCCTGCGTCCGAGCAGACAAGGCTCGAGAGGTTATAGCCGGAGGCCGGGGTCTCGCTGACCGAGTACGTCCCGGCCGGCTGGCTGAACGAGGTGCTCGAGCCGCCGGTAAGGGTGAAGTCGCCGAGCGATCCGGTGAAGCCGAAGGTGCCGGCCGGCCCGCTGGTGACGTTCTTGGCGATGACGATCGTTCCGTTCGGGGACGCCTTTCGGACGTTGGTGAAGGTGCAGGTAACCGCCTGCTCACTGGCCACCGAGAGCTCCAGCGTGGTCACCTCACCTGAGGCGATCACCTGGCCGCCGGCTTCGCAGGAAGCCGAGCTCGTGTAGTCCGACAGCGATGTGCCTTCGGCAGCCACTTCGGAGATGGCGTGGCCCCCGGTATTCACCGTAAGGGTTTCGCTTGCGCCCCCGTCGCCCACCCCGGCCGCCTTCGTGGTGCCGTCGAGCTGCAGGTCGAAGCGCCCGGCGTCGTCAGCCGGGGAGAGCTTCTTCACGAGCTTCACCTGCCCGGTCTTGCGCGTGTTGGTGAAGGTGCAGATCACGTCGTCGCCGGGGGCGAGCGCGACCGAGTCGTCGCTCGACGGGAACGAGTTGCCGGATCCACGGTCGCTGCATGCCACGGCCGTGCCGTAGTCGTCCATGCTCGTTCCCGTGCCGGCGGTCTCCGCCAGCTTCCAGGCTCCCGGGGCGACGGTCTTCTTCCCGGTTCCCTGGCCGTCTCCCGAATCGG
>JAULZA010000046.1:0-8360 GCA_032117575.1 Mycolicibacterium sp. | reverse complement strand
CCGACGGCACCCGCAACCGGATGTTCATCCAGCGACTCAAGGACAAGCTCGGCAACCATGCCAACGCCTCCAGCGAGATCGAGTACGACGGCGCGATCGCCTGGCTGGTCGGCGAGGAGGGTCGCGGGGTGCCGACCATCATCGAGATGGTCAACCTCACCCGGTTGGACTGCACCCTGGGCAGCGCCACCAGCATGCGCGAGGGCCTCACTCGGGCGGTCCACCACGTTCAGCACCGAAAGGCATTCGGCGCCTACCTGATCGACCAGCCGCTGATGCGCAACGTCATCGCCGATCTGGCCGTGGAAGCCGAGGCGGCCACCATCGTCGCGATGCGGATGGCCGGCGCCACCGACGCCGCCACCCGCGGTGACGAACGCGAAACCCTGCTGCGTCGCATCGGCCTGGCCGCCTCCAAGTACTGGGTGTGCAAACGGGCTACCCCACACGCCGCCGAAGCCATGGAGTGTCTGGGCGGCAACGGGTACGCCGAGGAGTCCGGTATGCCTCGGCTCTACCGGGAGGCACCGCTGATGGGCATCTGGGAGGGCTCCGGCAACGTCAGCGCGCTCGATACCTTGCGCGCCATGGCAACCCGTCCGGAGTGCATCGAGGTGCTGTTCGACGAACTGGCCAGCACCGCCGGGCAGGATGCCCGCCTGGACGCCCACGTCGACGGCCTTCGGGCCGACCTGGGCGACCTGGAGACCATCCAGTACCGCGCCCGCAAGGTCGCCGAGGACATCAGCCTGGCGCTGCAGGGGTCGCTGCTGGTTCGGCACGGCCACCCCGCTGTCACCGACGCGTTCCTGGCCACCCGGATGGCCGGCAGCTGGGGCGGCGCGTTCGGCACCCTGCCGACCGGGCTGGACCTCAGCCCCATCATCGAGCGGGCGCTGGTGAAGGGGTGACCGGCGCCGACGGCCTCACGACGATGACCTACGAGGTCACCGATCGGGTCGCCCGGATCACCTTCAACCGCCCCGAGAAGGGCAACGCGATCGTCGCGGCCACCCCGGTGGAACTCGCCGCCTGTGTGGAGCGTGCCGACCTGGACCCGGCAGTGCACGTGATCCTGGTGTCCGGCCGCGGGGCGGGGTTCTGCGCCGGGTTCGACCTGAGCGCCTATGCAGAAGGGTCCGGCTCGGCCGGGGGAGAGGACCGCGCCGGCACCGTGCTCGACGGCCACACCCAGGCCGTCAACCACCGGCCCGACCAGCCCTGGGACCCGATGATCGACTACCAGATGATGAGCCGATTCGTCCGCGGCTTCGCCAGCCTGATGCACGCCGACAAGCCCACCGTGGTAAAGATCCACGGCTATTGCGTGGCCGGCGGCACCGACATCGCCCTGCACGCCGACCAGGTGATCGCCGCCGCCGACGCCAAGATCGGTTACCCGCCAATGCGGGTGTGGGGAGTTCCGGCCGCCGGGCTGTGGGCGCACCGGCTCGGTGACCAGCGGGCCAAACGCCTGCTCTTCACCGGCGACTGCATCACCGGGGCGCAGGCCGCCGAATGGGGGCTGGCCGTGGAGGCGCCGGCGCCCGAAGATCTCGACGAACGCACCGAGCGGCTCGTCGAGCGCATCGCGGCCATGCCGGTCAACCAGCTGATCATGGCGAAGCTGGCGCTCAACACCGCGCTGTACCAACAGGGTGTGGTGACCAGCCGAATGGTCAGCACGGTGTTCGACGGCATCGCCCGCCACACCCCCGAGGGGCACGCCTTCGTCGCCGATGCCCGCGAGCACGGGTTCCGCGAGGCCGTTCGGCACCGCGACGAGCCCTACGGCGACTATGGACGCAGAACCTCCGGGGTCGGCGAGGGACGCTGAGATGCCGCAGCCCCGGATGACGGCCCGCTCGGTGGTGCTCTCGGTGCTGCTCGGCGCGCATCCGGCCTGGGCCACCGCCGCCGAGTTGCTGCGGCTCACCGAGGATTTCGGCATCAAGGACACGACGCTGAGGGTCGCCCTGACCAGGATGGTCGGTGCCGGGGATCTGGTCCGCTCCGACGACGGGTATCGGCTCTCCGAACGGCTGCTGGCCCGGCAGCGCCGCCAGGACGCCGCGCTGCACCCGGTGATACGGGACTGGGACGGCACCTGGCTGACCGCCGTGGTGACCGCGGTGGGCACCGACGCGCGGGCCCGAGCTGGGCTGCGAATCGCATTGCAGCACAGCCGGTTCGCCGAACTTCGGGAAGGGGTGTGGTTGCGGCCGGACAATCTGGCCGGCGCGCTGCCTGCCGAGGTGCTCGGCCGGGTGCGGGTGCTGCGTGCCGTCGACGACACTCCGGAAGAGTTGGCATCGACGCTCTGGGACCTGGCCGGCTGGTCAAAGACCGGGCACCGTCTGCTCGATGAAATGGCAACGGCCACCGGCATTCCCGCTCGGTTCACCGTCGCAGCGGCGATCGTGCGCCATCTGCTCACCGACCCGGTGCTGCCCCCCGAACTGCTGCCCGCCAACTGGCCCGCCGGCCGGCTGCGCGCCGTCTACGCCGACTTCGCCGCGGAGCTGCTGGCCCGCCGCGACGCCGGTCAACTCATGGAGGTCGAATGAGCGTTCACGTCGTCCGCAACGGGCCGGTGACCACCGTCATCCTGGACCGTCCGCACGCCCGCAACGCCGTCGACGGCCCCACCGCACTAGCGCTGTACGACGCTTTCGCGGAGTTTGATCGCGACGACTCAGCCTCGGTAGCGGTGCTCTGGGGCGACCATGGAACATTCTGCGCCGGAGCCGATCTCAAAGCCATCGGCACGCCCAACTCCAATCCCACCCATCGCCCTAGGGCTGGATCTGATGTCGCCGGCCCAGCGGCTCCGGGACCCATGGGTCCCACCCGGATGGTGCTCTCCAAACCCGTCATCGCCGCGGTCAGTGGCTACGCCGTCGCCGGCGGCCTGGAACTGGCGCTGTGGTGCGACCTGCGGGTGGCCGACGAGGACGCCGTCTTCGGCGTGTTCTGCCGGCGCTGGGGCGTGCCGCTGATCGACGGCGGCACCGTGCGCCTGCCTCGCCTGATCGGGCACAGCCGCGCGATGGACATGATCCTCACCGGCCGGGCGGTCGGCGCGCAGGAGGCGATGCAGATCGGTCTCGCCAACCGGATGGTGCCCACCGGGCAGTCCAGGCAGGCCGCCGAGGAACTTGCCGCCGACCTGGCGCGGTTGCCGCAGGGCTGCTTGCGCACCGACCGGCTTTCCGCGCTGTACCAGTGGGGCCGCTCCGAGGCCGACGCCATCGACGTCGAATTCGGCAGCCTGGCCCGGGTGGCCGCGGAGTCGATCGAAGGTGCCCGGCGGTTCTCCGGCGGCGCCGGCCGGCACGGTGAGCCGGCCTAGTCGTGCGCTAACCAGACGAAAATGGAGTAACCGCCTACTCAACTCCCCGCGCACCACGGATCTGCACAGTCATTGGATGAGTACCACGCGCATAAAGGGGTCGATCCCCGTCGCAGCCGCGGTGTTGACAGCCGCCGTGGCCTCGGCCGCAGTGTCGAAGGTATCGCCGGCTGTGCGTCTATCCGCCGACTCGACCGCGTTGATCATGTGCGGGTCCACCTGCCCGAGACCTGACCAGTTCATGGTCGAGACCGTAAAGAATCAATTCATCGCACCGACGCATCCGGGCCAGGAAATCGACTACGTCGCGGTGACCACGCCCGGGGAGTATTGGCCCTTAACCGGGCTGTTGCGCCTCGTCGGGTTCGCGGTCGGGGATCCGCACCTCTTCGGCCCCGGTGGTCCAGCTTGGCCCGATGAGCCTTGGTGGAAACTCTCGGGATTGTTCGATCTCACCATTGATCAGTCGATGCAGGCCGGGGGTTGCGTCCCAGGTTCGGTGTAAACGAGCTCGGGGCGGGTTCCTGGTTGGCGATGTTAGGCGACGGCTCCGACAGATGCCGGCGTTTCGGTGTTACCGGTCGTGGGCTGGCGGAGCTGGGTGGGCGGGTCTAAAAGTTGGTGGCGTAGGTCGGTGAGCAGCCGGGTGCCCGCCGGGGTCATGGCCATGCCGCGCCAGCCGCGGGACGCCCGGTCCAGGACCGCCCACACCAGGTTCAGACACGACGCTTCCCCGGGGAGCCGGCCGATGACCTTGACCCGGCGGCGGGTCTCCCCGAAGGTGCGCTCAATGAAGTTGGAGTGCCGGATCCGGCGGTGGTGGGCGGCCGGGAAACGCAGGTAGCTGGTCAGCTGCTGGCGGTCGGACAGCAGACATTTGACCGCGGACGGGAACACCCGGGTGTAGGTGGCGGCGAAGGCGTCGATGCGGTCCTGGACGGCGGCGACGAGCTGCGGTCCGGGTGCCGCCCCGGCCGCGATGAGGTCGTCGGTGTCGAAGATCGCCCAGTAGGCGTCACCGATCTCGGTCTGGGACTCGGCGGGCACCTTGGCCAGAACATTGCGGGCGCGATGGATCAGGCAGCGTTGCCGCAACGAACGGGGCAGGGCGGTCTCGGCGGCGTTGATCAGCCCGGCCGCGCCGTCGGAGATGACCAGCAGCGGTGGGCGCAGCCCCCGCCCCCGTAGTTCGTCGAGGAAATCGCCCCACGCATCGGTGGACTCGCTGCCCCCGGCGGCCAGGGCCACGAAGACCGGCGCCCCGTCGGTGGTGATGCCCCACGCCGCGAGCACCGGTTCGGCGCGGGCACCGGGATGCATCTTGAACATCGAGGCCAGCGTGTCAAGTTTTCTGTGTAAGTCGGTTGTCTGATTTTTGGTTTGTCCTGCTTGCAGGGGTGCTTACAGGTGGGGCTCGATGCGGTCTGGGTAGACGAGCATGAGCTGTTCGAGTGCCTTCTTCGAGTTGGTGACCACCTGTCCTTCCACGAGTCGTCCGGGGGCTGTTCGGCAACGTTTCTGGCCGCGTTCTTTGGCGCGCTCTGCGGCCCGTTTGTCTTCGATGTTGCAGATCGCCAGCCAGAGCAGTTTCACCGCGGCGGCGTCGTTGGGGAACTGGCCGCGGTTCTTGATGACTTTGCGCATCTGGTAGTTCAGCGACTCGATCGAGTTAGTCGTGTAGATCACCCGCCTCAGCTCCGGCGGGAACGCCAGGAACGGGATGAACTGCTCCCAGGCCCGGTCGAAAACCCTTGTCACGGTGGGGTTCTTCTTCCCGAGCACGGAGGCGGCGAACTCATCCAGCGCGGCCCGGGCGGCCTCGGCGTTGGCCGCGGTGTAGACCGGCTTGATCGCCGCCGCGACAGCCTTGCGCTCGCCGTAGGCCACGAACCGCATGGCATTGCGGATCAGGTGCACCACGCAGGTCTGCACGGCGGCCTGCGACCAGGTCGCCGCGATCGCCTCGGGGAAGCCCGTCAGCCCGTCGCAGCACACGACCAGCACGTCCTTGACGCCGCGGTTGGCCAGATCAGCGCATACCGAGGCCCAGAACGACGCTCCTTCGTTCTGCTGGACCCAGATTCCCAGGACGTGCTTGACCCCGGCCATATCGACGCCCACGGCGATGTGAGCGGCCTTGTTGCGGGTGTGGCCGCCGTCTTTGACCTTCACGATCAGCGCGTCGAGGTAGATCACCGGGTACAGCGGCTCCAGCGGGCGGTGCTGCCAGGCCAAGACCTCATCGGCGATCTCATCGACGATCTTGGAGATCGTCTCATGCGACACCTCCGTCCCGATGGTCGATGCGAGGTGAAACTGGATGTCCCGCAACGTCATTCCACCGGCGTACAGCGAGATGATCATGTCATCGAGGCCGCCGATGCGGCGCTGGCCCTTGGGGACCAGCCGCGGGGTGAACGAGCCGTCCCGGTCCCGCGGCACGTCCAGGCCCACCGGGCCGGCCTCGGTCTGCACCGTCTTAGCCGAGCTGCCGTTACGGGCATTGGGCAGCACCCGGCCGACCGGATCGCCCTTCTCGTAGCCCAGATGCCCGGTCAGCTCAGCGGCCAGACCGCGCTCCAGAGCCAGCTTGATCAGCCCCGGCAGCAAACCGCCCTCGCCGGTTCAGCGCGACCTCGCCGCCGTCGATCTGAGCGAGCAAAGAGTCCACCACCGGTGATGGGCGGTGTCAGATGGTCTGTGTAGGTCCGGGAACGGGAAGGATCTCAGGACATGACGATTGGTACGGAATTGAACGCGGAACTGGCGGGTCTGAGCTCGACGGGCGGAGATGGCGGAGGCGCTGCGGGCGTCGGGTGTCACCGGGGGTGTCCGCTCTTGCCACGGTCATGATCTCCACCAACTCCGCATCACGCAGTTGGCGGCGGCTCGTCCGGGTCTTGGCGAGCGCGCTGTCGCTTTCCCTGTCGATGCCCGGATCCAAGACGCCGTGCGCACTAACTTAAGCGAAATGTCCAAACTCAGGTAAGACGGCGACCAGCCAGCCGGAACGGAGGTCGCCTGAAACACCCCGATCCCCCCTAACTCACCTTCCGGTAGCTAGCCTTCTGCTCACCTTTCTCGATTAATTCCCAGCCATTCGGGAGTAGCCACTTCTCCTCCGCGACCCCTTCGTGATCCATCATCCAAATATCATCAAAGACGGCAACTGAGCCAACGTGGGTACGCGGTATGAAGAAGGCTAACTCTCGATCGACGGCTTCATTCGTATGAGGGCCGTCGTAAAACACGAAGCTATATTCGTTCACGAGCCGCTTGCCATCGTTGTAGACCGGAACACCATCGGCATACCGCTCGAAGAACTCTGTATCCTCAAGAAAGAAGAGCGTGAAATCAATACCGGCCCGATAAGCGTACCAATACAGCGCCGGCACGATCTTGTTCCTCATAGAGTTATCGTAACCCAATTTCAACGCTACCGACTCGTGAACAGAATCCGGATCACCCCGAAGTTCTGCCTCTAAATTGAAACGGGTTATCGCACGATTGGCCATCGGAAAATCTAAATCCCCGTAAGGATCGATGCAGAACATCTCTCTTCGCGTATCGCCTTCCGAGACCAAGGTATCGATTATCAACTTGGCCGACCCGCCCTCGCGGGTACCGATTTCCACAATCGCGCCCGGGACTCCCTTTATCTCCCAGACAGCTCTTTGCAGAATTTCATATTCCAACGAATCTGTGGTGAACATCCCCGAATGGAAGGTTACGCCGTCCCCGCCGAGCGGAACATCGCCGCTCCCGAGCGGATTCACCGCGACTCCGCAAAGCTGAGGGACCCACGCAATTTCACCAGCACCGCAACCAATGCGGTCCAGCCAGTCTGGTCATTAGAAAAACCTCCCCGAACAGTTCCGGACCCTTCTTGCCGGAAACTCGGGGAGGACAGTAACACCCGGCAGCGATCCCGGCAGCGATTGGCGGTGAAGAGTTCCCGTCAGGTGATCCGAACGGCGGACGGCGGGCCCGGTGGCGCTCCCTTCCCGACAGCCCCCGAGGGTCTGGGCGACGATCTGGTGGGTGACGGTGAGCAAGTCGTTGACCAGCGCGGACCAGCCGCCCCGCCGCCGGCCGGCCGCGGCGTCACACAGTCCACGGGCTGCCGGTGCCAGGCTCGACCACCGCGCTACCGCCTGCTGCCCCACAGCGGGCTGCTGCCAATCCTCGAAGCGACCACCCTGGACCCCGCACGCCGCGCGATTTGGGCGACGGCGAAGCCGCACCGCCCAGCGAGGACATATAGTTCGGGCCTGGTCTGGTCCGCGTTCGCTACCTCCGACCTGCCCCGGCAGTGGCGGTTCTCGCGTCATCACACACAGCACCCTCCCAGGACCGCATCGACGCCTCGCCACCCGCCTAGGTGACGTCCCATCGTCGGTGTAATTGACGGCGGACTCGGTTCCTGGTTGGTGAGGTTAGGCGACGGCTCCGACATTGATGATGGAAGAGCGTTACCGCGCAGGTCGTGACTCTGGGTCTGACTGACGTCCTGCTGGGTTGTCTTTAATTTGATCTGTCCGGCCTGCGTGGTGCGCGTCTTGTTCACGCCGGACAGGACGGACATGACCTAATCAGGAGCCTGGCCGTTCCTCATCAATGTCTTGTCTGCCCGCCCTGGCCGGTGTGTGCCCCACCCAACATCAGGTCAGAAGGGACACCATCATCTTGACAGAATCCACGCTCATCGTCGCCGGCGCGGACACCCACGCCGACACCATCCACGTCGCAGCCATCACCATGACCGGCGCGGCAATCGGTGACCGGGAGTTCCCCACCACCGGCACCGGTTACGCCGCGGCCATCAAATTCTTGACGTCATCGGGGCAGGTAGAGCGGATCGGAGTAGAGGGCACCGCCAGCTATGGCGCTGGGTTCACCCGGGCACTGACCGCTGCTGGCATCGAGGTCGTCGAGGTGACCCGGGCGGTCAAATCCACCCGCCGTCTCAAAGGCAAGTCCGACCCCCTTGATGCCTACAGCGCGGCCC
>JAULZA010000045.1:0-45989 GCA_032117575.1 Mycolicibacterium sp. | reverse complement strand
CCGTGCCCGTCGTCGCCGGAGTCCATCGACAGTGCGGGCGAGACACCAGGAGCGGCTACGCCGCGCACATCGCTGGGCTTGGGTGAGTCGAAGTCCTCGAGGTAACTGAGATCACCGGTGACCTCGTCGATCCCGATCCCTGCAGCGGCTCGCTCGGCCAGCTCGCGGTCGACGTTGGCAAGCAAGTCGACCACGCGCTGTCGCACGTGCAGATGTTCGACTTTGCCCAACTCGAAGTGCAGGGCATTAACGATGTGCTGCTGCTCGGCCTCTGATTGGCTCCGCCAGAACAGGGTCGCCTGCGTGAAGTGGTCGGCGAAGGTCTCGCTCCGGGTCCGGGTCTTGACGCCCCCCATCCGTTCGCCGAAGGCCCGCAGGGCTCGCATGTCACCACCGGCTTGAACCGGGCAGCCCCCGTCCAAGGACGCAGGCTCGTAACTGACCCGCTCCCGATGCAGCGTCTGACGCATGAAGCCGTCGCGCTGATTGTTGTGGACGTCCACCAGCGGGCGGTTGACCGGGATCTCATTGATTCGGCCCGCCCAGCCGAAGCAGTTGGGTGTCGATGTAGGAGAACAACCGTCCCTGCAGCAGTGGGTCGTTGCTGAAATCGATACCCGGAACGACGTGCCCGGGATGAAATGCCACTTGCTCCGTCTCGGCGAAGAAGTTGGCCGGGTTGCGGTCCAGGGTCATCTTGCCGATTCGTCGCACCGGGACGAGTTCCTCGGGGAGGACCTTCGTCGCGTCGAGCAAGTCGAAGTCGAACGAGTCGGCCTCATCTTCCTTGACGACCTGGACGCCCAGTTCGAACTCCGGGTAGTCGCCGGCCTCAATGGCATCCCAGAGGTCGCGACGATGAAAGTCCGGGTCGACGCCGGCGAGCTTCTGGGCCTCGTCCCAGACGAGTGAATGAGTGCCCAGCAGCGGCTTCCAGTGGAACTTGACCAGGTGTGAGTCGCCCGCGGCATTGATGAACCGGAAGGTGTGAACGCCGAATCCCTCCATCATGCGATAGCTGCGCGGAAGGGCGCGGTCGGAGAGAACCCACATCAACATATGGGTCGATTCCGGCATCAGAGAGGCGAAGTCCCAGAAGGTGTCGTGGGCAGCCGAAGCCTGGGGCATCTCGTTATGTGGCTCCGGCTTGATCGAGTGCACGAGGTCCGGAAACTTCATCGCGTCCTGAATGAAGAACACCGGCATGTTGTTGCCCACCAAGTCGAAATTGCCATCCGAGGTGTAGAACTTCGTGGCAAACCCCCGGACATCACGGACGGTATCGGCGGAGCCGCGGAAGCCGACGACGGTGGAGAACCGGACGAACACCGGCGTCTTCACCGACGGGTCCTGCAGGAAGGCGGCGCACGTCAGCTCGCCCAGCGGCTCATACACCTGGAAATACCCGTGGGCCCCCGACCCGCGCGGGTGCACGACTCGCTCAGGAATCCGTTCGTGGTCGAAGTGCGTCATCTTCTCGCGGAAGGCGTGGTCTTCCAGGAGGGAGGGACCGCGCTCGCCGGCGGTCAGCTGGTTGTGGTTGTCGGCGATGGCGGTACCGACGTTGGTCGTCAGGTGTGCGTCGGCAGTGGCGTCGACCGCGTCGCTGTGCAGTGACCGTGCCTTTTCGCTGTCGGTGTGGTCGTCGTGTCCCATGGGCATATCTCTTCCGGTCTCTTCCGGTCATGGTGCTCATCGCGCCTGGCGGCGCCGAGCGGCCGTGCCGACGCTTGCGAGGCTGGTTACCCGTCGGCAGCGCCATGAACCGTTCGGGCGGGCCCGCCGGAGAATCCGCACGGCGATACGTACCGTTCAGCTGTTCGCCTCTTTGCTGTGCGAAACTAATCGCCGTTTGGAGCGTGGAGGTCTGTGGTGGTCATTGTCGAGCGGGAGCAGCGTCGTAGTGGAGCGGCGGTGCTGCGCCGGATCTGGCGGCTGCACTTCTGGGTGGGCCTCTTCGCGGCCCCGGCGTTGATCGTGCTGGCCTGTACCGGCCTCGTCATCCTGTACACCCAGCCGCTCGACCTGTGGCTCAACCGCGATCTGAAGGTCGTGGCCGCCCCCAACACCCCGGTATCCCTGGACACCCAGGTCGCTGCCGCACGCGAACAGGTTGGCCCCGGCATGATGCTGGACGCGGTCACTCCGCCGCAGGCGCCAGACCGATCCACCCAGGTCGATTTCCTCCCGGCGGCTGACCCCGGCGTAGGAGAGCGCAACGCCACCCAGGTCTTCATCGACCCCAACACCGGCAAGTACCTCGGCCACCGGCAGGAACTCGACGGGCTGGTCGGCTGGGCGAACCAACTGCACCGGTTCTTCGGCAATGACGGTCCGACCGTGTCGCTGCCGTCACTGGGCCACCTGATCGCGCCGTCGTCGTATCCCGAACCCTCGATCACCGTCGGGATCGGCAACCTCATCATCGAGATGACGGCGGTGTGGATTCTGGTGCTGGCGGCCAGCGGCATTTACCTGTGGTTGCCGCGCGCTGTTGAGCGCGGCAAGCCGCGACTGGCGATCAGGTGGGCCAAGAAGGGCCGGATCCGCTGGCGCGACCTACACGCCACCACCGGCATCCTGCTGTCGGTCGTGCTGATCTTCTACGTCATCAGTGGGCTGACCTGGTCGCGGTACTGGGGTGAGAACTGGCGGGCCGTCGCCTCGACCCTGACCCCCGCCGCCGACGTGGATGCCCCATCCACTCCGGCCAAAGTCGGCGACTTCGACCGGCTCGGCCACCACATCGCCTGGGCCGACAAAGAGGACCCGGTCTACGCCTCCACCGCTACCGGCCCGATACCGCGACGGTTGGGTTTCACCGAGATCGACCAGATCGCCAAGGCGGAGAACATGGTTCCGGGCTACTCCATCGTGCCGCCGTCGGACACCGTCGGCGGACACCACGGCGGCGAGACCCTGTACGGCAGCTATACCGTGATCAACCACTGGCCGCAGAAACTGTCCGAACAGCGGACGCTGTACCTCAACCAGTTCACCGGCCAGACCATCACCAACGCCACCGCCGACCAGGACGGCACGCTGTCGCGGATCAGCAGTTGGGGCGTGAACATGCACATGGGAACCCAGTACGGCATCGTCACCCGCGTCCTGGCCACCGCCGCCTGCCTGGGCCTGCTGACGAGCATCCTCACCGCCACCCTGATGTGGTGGAAGCGCCGGCCCACCGGCAGCGCCGGTCTGCCCGGCGCGACCAGCGACACCATGCGGGCGAACACCCCGCGCGGGGCAGTCGTCGCGGTTGCCGTCCTCGCCACCGCGCTGGCGGTGATCTACCCGTCGTTCGGCGTGACGCTGATCGTGGTTCTCGCCGCCGAGGCGATCCTGGCCGCCCGCCGGAAACGGCAGACGCAACCGACAGCCTGAGTCGTCAACAGCCCCGTTGACGCCACTCCGCCAGCCGGCCCCCGGGCTCCCACGTCTTGCGGACCCCATCGGGGAGCAGGCGGTCGCCGGCGCGCGGGACCTTCATCCGGCCAGCTCAGACAGAACCGCTAGGGCATCGTCGCGACGCTGCCAGGGCACCAGTAGGTGGTCGTGTCGCGATCCGGCCAGCATATTGCAGGCGATGTCGTGGTCGGCGAGGGCACGGCTGATCGCGGCGGTCATACCGACCGCCTCCAACGCGGATTCGATCGTGCAGGTGATCCACGCGGCGACGAAGGTATACGGCAAGCCATGCTCATCCGCGACTTCCTGCTCAACAATTTTCGTCGTCGCCTCGTCCGCGACGATGACGGCAGCAGCCGGAATGTCCAGATCTGTTTCGACTACGACGTAGGGCACCCGGCGCACCACAGGGGCAAGTCCTGCCAGCAGGCGGCCCAGGTCGCGTTCGGCCACTCACCAACCCCGCTCGCGCCACTCCGCCAGCCGGGGCCGCTCTTCGCCCAAGATGGTGTCGTCACCGTGTCCGGGGTAGACGACGGTGTCATCGCCGTAGGCGTCGAACACCCGGCTGGTGACGTCGCCGAGCAACTGCTCGAATGCCCCGGGCTCCCAGGTCTTGCCGACCCCGCCGGGGAAGAGGCAGTCCCCGGTGAACAGTTGCACCGCGGTCCGCTCGCCGGACGGCCGCAGCGCCAGCGCCACCGAGCCGGGGGTATGCCCGCGCAGGTGAATAACGTCGAAGACCAGATCACCGACTTCCACCGTGTCCCCGCCGTCGAGGAACAGTTCCGGGGGAATGGGCAGCGGCTCGGCGTCGAGTCGGTGCGCCGCGGTGGGCGCCCCGGTGGCTTCGGCGACCGCCGACAGCGCCTGCCAGTGGTCGAAGTGCTGATGGGTGGTGACGATCAGGGCCAGTTTGGGCGCCTGTTCGGCGAGGAGTTCCACCAGCAGATCGGGGTCGTTGGCGGCGTCGATGAGCAGGGATTCGCCGGTCTCGGCGCAGGTGACGACGTAAGCGTTGTTATCCATCGGACCCACCGACATCTTGACGATGCTCACCCCGGGAAGGATGCGCCGGGCGGCGGTCTGGGTCTCGACGTGCCCGGTGTAGGTCTGCGCCACAGAGATCGACATGAGGCCACGGTACTGCCGTCAGGGGCGGCACATAGCATGAGCGCGTGGCTGACCGGCTGATCGTCAAGGGCGCACGCGAACACAACCTGCGCAGCGTCGACCTGGACCTGCCACGGGACAGTCTCATCGTCTTCACCGGGCTGTCCGGATCGGGCAAGTCCTCGCTGGCCTTCGACACCATCTTCGCCGAGGGCCAGCGCCGCTACGTCGAGTCGCTGAGCGCCTACGCCCGCCAATTCCTCGGCCAGATGGACAAGCCTGACGTCGACTTCATCGAGGGCCTGTCCCCGGCGGTGTCCATCGATCAGAAGTCCACCAACCGCAACCCGCGCTCCACCGTCGGCACCATCACCGAGGTCTATGACTACCTGCGCCTGCTCTACGCCCGGGCCGGCACCCCGCACTGCCCGGTGTGCGGGGAGCGCATCGCCCGCCAGACCCCGCAGCAGATCGTCGACCAGGTGCTGGCCATGCCCGAGGGCACCAAATTCCAGGTGCTGGCCCCGGTGGTGCGCACCCGCAAGGGCGAGTTCGTCGACCTGTTCGACAAGCTGAACACCCAGGGCTACAGCCGGGTTCGGGTGGACGGCGTGGTGCATCCGCTCACCGAGCCGCCGACGCTGAAGAAGCAGGAGAAGCACGACATCGAGGTGGTGGTCGACCGGCTGACGGTCAAGACCAGCGCCAAGCAGCGGCTCACCGATTCGGTGGAGACCGCGCTCGGTCTCGCGGACGGCATCGTCGTGCTGGACTTCGTCGACCGCGACGAGAACGACCCGCACCGCGAACAGCGGTTCTCCGAGAAGCTGGCCTGCCCCAACGGGCACGCCCTGGCGGTGGACGACCTTGAGCCGCGGTCGTTTTCGTTCAACTCGCCCTACGGCGCCTGTCCGGAGTGCAGCGGCCTGGGCATCCGCAAAGAGGTCGATCCGGAACTGGTGGTGCCGGACCCGGATCTGACGCTGGCCCAAGGTGCGGTGGCACCGTGGGCGATGGGTCACAACTCCGACTATTTCACCCGGATGATGGAGGGTCTGGGCGAGGCGCTGGGCTTCGATGTCGACACCCCGTGGCGCAAGCTTCCGGCGAAGGCGCGCAAGGCGATTCTCGAAGGCAGCGATGAGCAGGTGCACGTGCGCTACCGCAACCGCTACGGCCGCACCCGCTCCTACTACGCCGACTTCGAAGGCGTGATGGCGTTCCTGCAGCGGCGCATGGACCAGACCGACTCGGAGATGATGAAGGAGCGCTACGAGGGCTTCATGCGCGACGTGCCGTGCCCGGAATGCCAGGGCACCCGGCTCAAGCCGGAGATCCTGGCGGTCACGCTGTCGGCGGGGGAGTCCAAGAGATCCATCGCGCAGGTGTGCGAACTCTCCATCGCCGACTGCTCGGACTTCCTCAACGGGCTCACCCTGGGCACCCGCGAAGCCGCCATCGCCGGGCAGGTGCTCAAGGAGGTGCAGTCCCGGCTGGGCTTCCTGCTCGACGTCGGGCTGGACTACCTCACGCTGGCTCGCGCCGCCGGCACGCTCTCCGGCGGTGAGGCGCAGCGCATCCGGTTGGCCACCCAGATCGGCTCCGGGTTGGTCGGCGTGCTGTACGTGCTCGACGAGCCGTCCATCGGGCTGCATCAGCGGGACAACCGCCGGCTCATCGAAACCCTCACCCGTCTAAGGGATCTGGGCAACACGCTGATCGTCGTCGAGCACGACGAGGACACCATCGCCCATGCCGACTGGGTCGTCGACATCGGCCCGGCAGCCGGCGAACACGGCGGCCGGGTGGTGCACAGCGGGCCGTACGCGGACCTGCTGACGAATCCGGACTCCATCACCGGGGCGTACCTGTCCGGCGCCAAGAGCATCGACGTGCCGGCCATCCGGCGTCCGGTGGACCGCAAGCGTCAACTGACCGTGGTCGGCGCGCGCGAGCACAACCTGCACGACATCGACGTGTCGTTCCCGCTCGGCGTGCTCACCGCGGTGACGGGGGTGTCCGGATCGGGCAAGTCCACCCTGGTCAACGACATCCTGGCCTCGGTGCTGGCCAACAAACTCAACGGCGCCCGTCAGGTGCCCGGCCGGCACACCCGGATCAACGGCCTGGACCAGGTGGACAAACTGGTCCGGGTGGACCAGTCGCCGATCGGTCGCACGCCCCGCTCCAACCCTGCCACCTACACCGGGGTGTTCGACAAGATCCGCACCCTGTTCGCCGCCACCACCGAGGCCAAGGTCCGCGGCTACCAGCCCGGCCGGTTCTCCTTCAACGTCAAAGGCGGCCGCTGCGAGGCGTGTTCAGGCGACGGCACCATCAAGATCGAGATGAACTTCCTGCCCGACGTCTACGTGCCGTGCGAGGTCTGCCAGGGCGCCCGCTACAACCGCGAGACCCTGGAGGTGCACTACAAGGGAAAGACCATCTCGCAAGTACTCGACATGTCCATCGAGGACGCCGCGGAGTTCTTCGAGCCGATCGGCGCCATTCACCGCTACCTCAGGACGCTCGTCGACGTCGGACTCGGGTACGTCCGGCTGGGCCAGCCCGCCCCGACCCTGTCCGGTGGCGAAGCCCAGCGGGTCAAACTGTCGGCGGAGTTGCAGAAGCGCTCCACCGGGCGCACGGTCTACATCCTCGACGAGCCCACCACCGGGCTGCATTTCGAGGACATCCGCAAACTCCTGAAAGTCATCAACAGCCTTGTCGACAAAGGCAATTCGGTCATCGTGATCGAACACAACCTGGACGTCATCAAGACCTCCGACTGGATCATCGACATGGGTCCCGAGGGTGGTGGCGGCGGCGGGACCGTGGTGGCGCAGGGCACTCCGGAGGACGTCGCGGCCTGCCCGGGCAGCTACACCGGAGCGTTTCTCGCCGAACTGCTGGAGCCGCCCGCGCCCAAGCGCACGACCCGACGACGCCGGGTCAGCGCCTAGCGGCGGCCTGCCCGGCCTGGGCGAGCAGCATGCCGACGCAGTGGTCGATGAACTGCTCCCGCGACACTGCCAGCGTGCCGCTCAGATAGCCGGTGAACAACGCCGTCAGGGCGCCGATCAGCCCGGTGGCCACCATGTTCTGCACCGCCGGGTCGGCGATGGTCGTCAGTTTGTTCTGCACCAGGGCGATGAAGCTGGGCATCCATTCGGCACCGGAATGGATCAACGCCGGCTCGGTCTGGGGCACCAGCAGCAGCACCCGGCCGCGGACCGGGTCGTCGACCATCAGCGTGACGAACCGCTCGACCGCCGCGCGGGGCGTGACCGCCGAGCCCAGCGCGTCCATCGCGCTCGCGCAGACGTGGTCGTAGACCGCGCGGGCGAACTCGTCGCGGTCGGTGAAGCTCTCGTAGAAGTACCGCTCGGTCAGGCCCGCCTGGCGGCAGACCGCCCGCACCGTCAGCGCCGGCCGGTCGGGGGCGCCCAATACCGCCACCCCCGCGGCCAGCAGTTCGCCGCGGCGGCGGCTGCGGCGATCGGGCAGCGGGACACCGGCCCACCGTCCGCCGCGTTGACCGTCGCGTTGACCCGGGGGCATAAGCTCTCCTATAGACTCGACTATGACAACAAGCGTAGTCAAAGTTGTCGCCCAGCAACGGATGGCGCCGAGGAAAGGCGATCGGGTGAGCCCCAAGACGGCTGCAAAGCCCACGGCAGTGCCGACAGCGAAGTCCACGTCCGCGCCGAAGCCCACGCCCGCGCCCGCGCCGAAGCCCACGCCCGCGCCCGCGCCGAAGCCCACGCCCGCGCCCGCGCCGAAGCCCACGTCCGGGCCGACCGGCGGCTGCCCGGTGTCCAGCGGCGGGTACGACGCCGCGCCGCTGGGGCCCGACTCGCTGACCTGGAAACTCTTCGGCGACTGGCGCGGCCTGCTGCAGGGACCCTGGGCCGGGTCGATGCAGAACATGCACCCGCAGCTCGGCGCGGCGGTCAAGGATCACTCCATCTTCTTCACCGAACGCCTGCCCCGGCTGTTCCGCTCGCTGTACCCGATCGGCGGCGTCGTCTTCGACGGTGACCGCGCACCCCAGACCGGCGGCGAGGTCCGGGATTACCACGTCGGGATCAAAGGCGTCGACGAGAAGGGCCGGCACTACAGCGCGCTGAACCCCGACGTCTTCTACTGGGCGCACGCTACGTTCTTCATGGGCACCATCCTCACCGCCGAACACTTCGGTGACGGTCTGACCGAGGACCAGAAGCGCCAGTTGTTCGACGAGCACGTGCAGTGGTACCGGATGTACGGGATGAGCATGCGTCCGGTGCCCAAGACCTGGGAGGACTTCGGAGTCTACTGGGACCACATGTGCCGGGAGGTGCTGGAGAACACCTGGGCGGCGCGGGCGGTACTCGACATCACCTCGATGCCCAAGCACCCGTCGATCAGCTGGATGCCGGACTGGGTGTGGCAGCAGCAGCTCAAACTGCTGGAGCCCGTCGCGGTGTGGCTGACTGTCGGTCTCTACGACGAGCCGGTGCGGGAGCTGATGGGCTACTCGTGGTCGAGCAACGACGAGCGGCTGCACTGGCTGTTCGGCCGCGCGGTCAACGTGGCGTTCAAGTTCGTGCCCCGGCGCATGAAGATGCATCCGCGCGCACGGGCGGGCTGGGACCGCGCCGAGGGCCGTATCCCCGCCGATACGCCGCTGGTGCACACTCCCGCGCGCAACCTGCCCCCCGTCGAGGCGCGGGGCAGCAGCATGCACTATTCGCCCCAGGTGGGCTGACGACTACGGGCCTGCCCAGAACTACGCCCCGTAGTAGTCGGGTACCCTACCGGGTATGACGACAGCGAAAACGAGATTCGCCGGCGCCGTATCGGCCGGCTTGCTTCTGGCCGCCTTGCCGGCGTGCTCGAAGACGGAGATGACTACCGAGGCGCGCGATCAGGGTGCCGGTGTGGTGAGCGTCAGTGACCAGTGGGCCAAAGCCGCCAGTACCGGAATGACCGGCCTGTTCGGCACCCTGAAGAACTCCGGAGCCACCGACGTCACGGTTGTCTCGGCCGCATCGCCGTCGGCCGGTCAGGTGGAATTGCACGAAGTGGTGGGCCAGCAGGGTTCGGCCGCGATGCAGCCCAAGGAGGGGGGTTTCCGCATTCCGGCTGGCGGAACCCACGTCCTGGCGCCCGGTGGTGACCACCTGATGCTCATGAACCTCACGGCGCCGTTGACAGTGGGCTCGCAGGTGGAGGTGACGCTGACCTTCGCCGACGGCACATCATTACCGTTCGCCGCTCAGGTCCGCGACTTCTCCGGCGCCGGCGAAACGTATCAACCGTCGGGCCACGCTGGCGGCCATGGATGAACACCGCCGGCTGAACGGCCGGGTCTCGCGGCGTCGACTGCTGACCGGCGGCGCTGCGGCGGCGGGTTTGGCGGGCGCGGCGGGAGTGTCGGCCTGGGTGGTAGACGACGCACGCCGCACCGACGAGCCCCACACCTTCGGCGACGAGACGGTGCGATTTCACGGCGCTCATCAGGCAGGTATCGACACCCCGCCGCAAAGCCATGCGGCCTTCATCGGGCTGGACCTGCTCGCCGACCCTCGGCGCGCACCCCGCGAGGTCCTGCAGGCGGTACTCGCGCTGTGGACCACCGACGCTGAGCGGCTCACCGCCGGTTTGCCGGCGCTGGCCGACACCGAACCGGAATTGGCGCCGCATCCCGCACGCCTGACGATCACCGTGGGATTAGGTCCCCGCGTCTTCGACCTGACCGGCCTGGGCCGGTTGAAGCCGGTCTCCGCCCGGCCGCTCCCGCCCTTCGGTATCGACCGGTTGGAGGCGCGCTGGCAGGGCACCGATCTGCTGCTGCAGATCTGCGCGGATGACCCCATGGCTGTCGCGCACGCCACCCGCGTACTGGTTAAGAACGTCCGGAGCCTGGCAGTGCAACGCTGGCGGCAGAACGGATTCCGTTCCGCCCGCGGCGTCCAACCGGAGGGGACGACGGCACGCAACCTGATGGGTCAGGTCGATGGCACCGTCAACCCGGTTCCCGGAACGCCCGACTTCGACGAGGTCGTCTGGGACGACGGGCGGTCGCAAGCCTGGCTGGCCGGCGGTACGATGATGGTGCTGCGACGAATCCGGATGAACCTGGACACGTGGGACGAGATGGACCGCACCAGCAAGGAACTCGCGGTCGGCCGTCGCCTGGACACCGGGGCACCATTGACGGGATTGCGCGAGAGCGACCCTGCCGACGTGACAGCCCAGCGCGATGGAATTCCGATCATTCCGCCCAATTCACATGTGGCCCTTGCTCATCCGGCCGAGCCTGCGGAGCGGTTCTTGCGCAGGCCATACAACTACGACGACCCTCCGGGCCCGGGGGAGATCTCCGATTCCGGTCTGCTCTTCGCCGCCTTCCAGCGTGATATCGATCGGCAGTTCCTGCCGGTGCAGCTCCGACTGGCCCGGGCCGACGCGATGAACCGGTGGATCACACCGGTGGGCTCGGCGGTTTATGTGATCCCGCCTGGCGTGCGCTCGGGGCAGTACCTCGGGCAGCAGTTGCTGGAGAGCCCCGTGAATTGAGCGTTCAGTCCGGCTTACGCATCGAGGAGCGGATCTCCTCCAGTTTGTCCGCCGCCGCTTGCTGTACGGCCTCGTAGCGCTGGCTGGCGGCCCGGCCCTCGGTGGTCTCCTCGGCCAGTTCGGTTGCGCCCAAAGCGGTCCCGTAGCGCGACTCGATCTTGTCCCGCACACCGCCCAGCGTCGGCACACCGGCGGCGGTGTAGCCGGTATCGGGTTCCGGCACGCTCACCGGCGGCAGTGCCGTTGCGGCCGGGGTGTTCGTGCTGGGCGGGGCGGGCTTGACCTCGGCGGGTTGGGGCTCGGCGGGTTTGGGCTCGCCGGCCGGCTCGGGTGCGCGGGCGGGTTCGCCGCCCTTGGCCTCGGGTTCCACAGGCATGTAAGTCACCGTACTCCGGCGGGCTTGGGTTTTGGCTGCTCGTCGACGCCGGCCTCCGCGGCGATCGTGACCCCGTCGGTTTGACCGGAGGTTCCCGGCAGCGCCACCCCGGGCACCTCTGGGGTGCCGATCTGGGCGGCCAGCCACGGCAGCGACGACGCGAAAGCTTCTGCGGCGAAGGGCCAGTCGTGCTTGCCCGGCTGCGGCACCACCGCGCAGTCGATGTCGTAGCGACTGCCCAGCCGGCACAGGGTGCGTGCCGCGGCGGTGGGGTTGCTCGCCGGGGCGGCCTCCGCCGGTTCGTTCTGCAGGGCGGCACCGGAGATCGCGGCAGCCTTGCTGGCCGGCGGCTCCGACACGGCGAACCAGCCGGCCACGCCCTGGTAGGGACCGTGCGGCTGCATCAGGGTGGCCGGGTCCCAGTCGTCCCAGGCGGCCGCATTGCCGCCGTAGAGCCGCTCGATGGTCTGAGCTTTGGTGCCGGCATTGGGGGCGAGGTCGCCGTCGATGTCGACGAAGGCGCTGAACAGGTCCGGGTCCTTCACCGTAAGGTTGACCGCGCAGGTGCCGCCGGAGGACCAGCCCATGACACCCCAGTTGGCCGGATCGTCGCTGACGCCGAAGTTCTCCACCATGTACGGCACGACGTCCTTGGTCAGGTGATCGGCGGCGTTGCCCCGCACCCCGTTGACGCATCCGGTGTCGTTGTTGAACGCTCCACCGGAGTCGGCGAACACGAACACCGGCGCGTTCCCGCCGTTGCGGGCCGCGAACTCGTCGATGGTACTGACCGCGTTCGCCGACCGGATCCAGTCGGCGGCGGTGTTGAACTGGCCGCCGATCATCATCACCGTCGGCAGGGTCGGGGGCGGGTTACTGGAGAAGTACGCCGGCGGCAGGTACACCAGTTCACCGCGGTGCTTGAACTTCGACGCATCGGCGGGGATGTTCACCGGCAGCACCTTGCCCTCGGCCGGTACCGTGCGGTCGGCCACCATCCTGGCGACGGTGGCGTGGTCGGTCTGGCCGGGCAACGGCCCGCCGGTGAGTTGGCCCCAGGCGGTCTGGACGGTGGGGAAGTAACCGACCCAGAGGTTCAGGGCAAGTCCCGCGCACAGCGCCGAGACCGGCACCGCCAGCAGCGACGCGCTACGCCGCCGCCACCCTGCCGATCGCCAGCCCAGAACGGCCACCGCGATCGCCAGGCCGGTCAAAGCCACCCAGACCCACAGCTGCCGCGGCGCCGGCTCGCCGGACAGTCCGTTGGCGGTGATGTTCCAGTTGACCAGCCACACCATGGCCAGTGCGACGGCGACGGCGACGGGCAGCATCACCAGCCGCCACTTTCGCGTGCGCCAGCCGATGGCCAGCACCAGCAGAACTCCGGCCACAACCTGAACGGCCAGCGGCAGCCAGCCGTGCATCAGCGAGATGTGGTCGCGGAAAATCCCGATCGGCTCCGCCAGGATCGTCGCCTCGCCCGGTGAAGGTGTTAGGCCTGCCATCGTGGCAGTCAGATTAGCGCGGTTTGGCCAGCGGGAAGGGCAGCGTCTCGCGAATGCTGCGGCCGGTAATCAGCATCACCACCCGGTCCACGCCGACGCCCAGGCCGCCGGTCGGCGGCATCGCGTACTCCATGGCGTGCAGGAAGTCCTCATCGAGCTCCATCGCCTCCGGATCCCCGCCCGCGGCGAGCATGGACTGCTGCTGCAGCCGACGCCGCTGCTCCACCGGATCGGTCAGCTCGCTGTAGGCCGTCCCCAGCTCCACACCCCAGGCCACCAGGTCCCACCGTTCGGCGACGCCGGGCCGGTCGCGGTGCGGGCGGGTCAGCGGCGACACTGACGTCGGAAAGTCGATGTAGAACGTCGGGGACTCGGTGCGCTCCTCGACCAGACGTTCATAGAGTTCCAGCACCAGCGCCCCGGCGTCCCAGTGCCGCAGATACGGCACCCCGGCGTCGTCGGACAACCGGCGCAGTTTCTCCACGTCGGTGTCCGGATCGATGTGCTGGCCCAGTGCTTCGGAAACGGCGTCGTGCACGGTGACCACCGGCCACCGGCCGGAGATGTCGACCGGCCGCAGGCCGCCGCCGTCGGCGGGCCGCATGACCACCGGCGAGCCGTGCGCCGCGGTGGCCGCGTTCTGGATCAGCTCGCGGCAGCCGTCGACCCACACCAGGTAGTCGGCGTGGGCTTGATAGGCCTCCAGCAGGGTGAACTCGGGGTTGTGGCTGAAGTCCACCCCTTCGTTGCGGAACGCCCGGCCCAGTTCGAAGACCCGTTCCACCCCGCCGACGCAGAGCCGCTTGAGGTAGAGCTCCGGGGCGATTCGCAGATACAGGTCGAGGTCGTAGGCGTTGATGTGGGTCTGGAACGGCCGGGCGTTGGCCCCGCCGTGAATCTGCTGCAGGATCGGTGTCTCGACCTCGACGAAGCCCTTGCCGAACAGGGTGTCGCGGATCGAGCGCAGAATGTCGCTGCGGGCTTGGATCAGATTGCGCGCGTCCGGGTTGATCGCCAGGTCGACGTACCGGGCCCGCACCCGGGCCTCCGGGTCGGTAAGGCCCTTCCACTTGTCCGGCAGCGGACGCAGGCACTTGCCCAGCAGCCGCCACCTGCTGACCAGTACCGAGCGAGTCCCGTTGCGGCTGAAGCCCATCCGGCCGGTCACTTCGACGAGGTCACCAAGGTCGACGACGGAGAAGTCCGCGGTGCCTCCGTCCATTCCCGAGTCCATTCCCGAGTCCATTCCCGAGTCCAGCCCCGAGTCCAGCCCCGAGTCCAGCCCGGACTTATCCAGCAGCAACTGGATGTCGCCGGACCAGTCGCGCAGCGTCACGAACGTCACCCCGCCGTAGTCGCGGTTACGCAGCACCCGACCGGCCACGACGACGGGTGTGCCATCCGGGGCGGCGACCGCCTCGGTGACGGTATGGGTCGGCGGGCTGCCCGGCGGGTAGGCGTCGACGCCCTGGTCCTGCAGCGCCTGCAGCTTGGCCAGCCGCACCCGCATCTGGTCGGGCACCCGCGGTTCGGCGGACCGTTCGGCGAGGTCGTCGTCCAGCGCCAACGCCCCGTCGCCGCCGGGATGCGGCACTGCCGGGTGGTGCCCGGTGTGTTGTTTGGCCCGCCGGGAGAACGGCAGCACCAGGAATCCCTCGGCGATCACCGAGGCCACTCCGACCCGCGGGATCAGCCGGGCGTCCTCGTGACAGGCGAACCTGGGCACCCATTGCGGCTGGTACTTCATGTTGGAGCGATACAGCGTCTCCAGCTGCCACCAGCGTGAGAAGAACACCAGCAGGGCCCGCCACAGCCTGGCCACTGGACCGGCACCTAGCCGGGCGCCCTCCTCGAAGGCCGAGCGGAACATCGCGAAGTTCAGCGAAACCCGATTCACCCCGATGGTGTCGGCGCCCTGCAGCAGCTCGGTGACCATCAGTTCCACGGTGCCGTTGGGGGACTGCCGCGATCGGCGCATCACGTCCAGCGATAACCCATTCGGGCCCCAGGGCACGAAGGACAGCATGCCCAGCACGTTCTCCTCGGTGCCGGCGTCCACGGTGCCTGCTTCGCTGTCGCCCAGGGCCTCCACCAGCAGGCAGTCGCCGTCGGCCGGATCCCCCAGCCGGCCCAGCGCCATCGAGAAGCCGCGCTCGGTCTCGGTGTCCCGCCAGGCGTCGGCCCGGCGGATCACCGCGGCCATCTCCTCGGGGCTCAGCTCGCGGTGCCGGCGCATCCGGACCGTCAGGCCGGCTCGGCGGGCCCGGGTGACGGCCTGGCGGACGCCCTTCATGTCGGCGCCGGACAGCCGGAAGCTGTCCGGGTAGAGGATGGCCTCGTCGCCGAGTTGCAGCGCGCTGAGGCCGGCTTCCCGATATGCCTGTGCGCCAGTGGAACTCGTGCCCATCACCCCGGGTGCCCAGCCGTATTCGCGGCAACGCTTCAGCCACGCCGCGATGGCTTGCGGCCAGGACCGCGGGTCGCCGACCGGATCACCGCTGGCCAGGCAGACCCCGACCTCCACGCGGTAGGTGATCGCGGCCCGGCCGTTCGGCGCGAAGATCACCGATTTGTCGCGGCGGGTGGCGAAATAGCCCAGCGAGTCGTTCTTGCCCCAAATCTCCAGCAGCCCCCGGATCGCCGCCTCGTCCTCGCCGGTCAGCGCGTTCTCCGCACGCTGCGACTGGAACAGGACCACGGCGGCGGCCATCAACGCCAGCGCGCCGAACAACCCGAACAGCGCGTTGAGCAGCACGTTGGGCTTGCCCACGAAGAAGTCCGGTGGCGCCAGGCCGAAGCCGCTGACCCGGTTGACGGCATAGAGCAGCGAGTCGCCCTGCAACGTGCCGGGGAACAGTTGCAGCAGGCCCCAGGCCACCGCGATGCCGAGCAGGTTTACCGCGACCAGTACGGCGGCCGCCTTCACCAGCGCACCGCGCCGGACCTTGGCCCAGAACTCGTGGTAGGCCAGCACCAGAACGGCGACGGCGGACAGGTGAACGCTCAACCCGAGGAATTCGCCGATGTCCTCCCACCGGGTGCCGTCCCGTTCGGTCAGCGCGACGACATCGACGACGACGGCAAGCCCCAGATTGAGAATGAGAATCCACCACGCGATCCGCTTGCGGGCAGCCAGCGCGCCGGCCATCACCGCCAGCGCGAACGCCCAGGCGAAGCTGGTGTCGGGGAAGTTGAACAGGTACTTGTCGATGAAGTCCCGCGGCGCTTTGGTGAAGTGCCGCACGGTGGGCGAGACGCTGGAAAGCAGTGATGCCGTGGCGATCACACCGAGAATCCAGCCGGTCGCAGCGGGTACCCATCCGAACCGCGTGCTGGTTCTGGGCCGACTGATGACCGTCATAGGCCGCCAGGATATGCCCGCTTCGGCGGCGCCCGCAGGCTGGCTCAGCGGACGGGCCCGGTGTACTTCTCGCCGGGTCCCTGGCCGGGCTCGTCGGGTGCCGCGCTGGCCTCCCGGAAGGCCCGCTGCAGGCTGCGCAGGCCGTCCTTCATCGGCCCGGCATGCGGTCCGAGGGAACCGGCGCAGCCGTCGAGCAGGCCGGCGTAGGCGTTGATCAGCCGCCGCGCCTCATCGAGGTCGCGATGCCGGCTGGTGTCCGGATCGGGGTCGGCCAGGCCGATCTTCTCGGCGGCGGCGCTCATCAGCATCACCGCGGCCTTGCTGATCACCTCGATCGCCGGGATATCGGCCAGTTCGCGATGCTGGCCCTCGCTGGCGTGGCCAGAGTTATCCGTCATGGCTGCTAGACTCGCATGCACGACCGTCCCGGCGAACGCCAGGACAATCAAGTGGAGTCCCACTCCCACCGTCGGCGTCAAGGCTAGACGGTCCGGTCGCGGATGCCTCCGGGCATCCGTTCTGCGTATGACGCAGGCGGCGTGAGCCGTGATCGGTCGGCACTGGGCCCTGCTACACGCAGGGCCCTTCTGTTCGAATGGACAGAGTGCTGGTGGCGTGGTTCCCCCACGATGTCCTGCGGCGTCTCGCCGGCTTCGGCCGGACGAAATGAAGACCGACCAGGGAGGCCCCATCAGCACTGAGACCCGCGTCAACGAGCGTATCCGCGTACCTGAAGTCCGACTTATCGGACCGGGCGGCGAGCAGGTAGGCATTGTGCGCATCGAGGACGCTCTCCGCGTCGCCGCGGATGCCGATCTCGACCTTGTCGAAGTAGCCCCGGATGCAAAACCGCCGGTGTGCAAGATCATGGACTACGGCAAGTTCAAATACGAGACGGCACTGAAGGAGCGCGAGTCTCGCAAGAACCAGCAGCAGACCGTCGTCAAGGAGCAGAAACTCCGTCCCAAGATCGACCCGCACGACTACCAGACCAAGAAGGGTCACGTGATCCGCTTCCTGGAGGCCGGGTCCAAGGTCAAGGTGACGATCATGTTCCGCGGTCGTGAGCAGTCCCGGCCCGAACTGGGCTACCGGCTGCTGCAGCGACTGGGCGCCGACGTCGCCGACTACGGCTTCGTCGAGACCTCGGCCAAGCAGGACGGCCGCAACATGACGATGGTGCTGGCCCCGCACCGCGGCGCGAAGACTCGCGCCAAGGCGGCGGAGCAGGCAAGCGGACCGCCGGCGGGACGTCCGGTCGCCCAGCCCGCCGCGCCCGCAGAGCCCGAAGCTCCAACCGAGCAGAACTGACAACCGAGGAAGAACGAGGACACGATGCCCAAGGCAAAGACCCACAGCGGGGCCAGCAAGCGCTTCCGCAAGACCGGGACCGGAAAGATCGTCCGGCAGAAGGCCGGCCGCCGCCACCTGCTCGAGCACAAGGCGACCAAGCGGACCCGTCGCCTCGATGGCCGGACCGTCGTCGCCGAGAACGACGCAAAGCGCGTCAACAAGATGCTCAACGGCTGATTTTCACTGGCTGATTTTCACCGGCTGACGGCCTGAGGGCCGTCCCCTTTGACTTGACTCCCCAACCGAACGAGAAGAGGAACCCCCAATGGCCCGCGTGAAACGCGCAATCAATGCCCAGAAGAAGCGCCGCACAGTCCTCAAGGCGTCCAAGGGTTACCGCGGCCAGCGGTCACGGCTCTACCGCAAAGCCAAAGAGCAGCAACTGCATTCGCTGACCTACGCCTACCGTGACCGGCGCGCCCGCAAGGGTGACTTCCGCAAGCTGTGGATCTCGCGGATCAACGCCGCGGCCCGCGCCAACGACATGACCTACAACCGACTGATCCAGGGCCTGAAGGCCGCCGGTGTCGAGGTCGACCGCAAGAACCTGGCTGAGATCGCCGTCAGCGACCCCGCTGCGTTCACTGCTCTCGTCGAGGTCGCCAAGGCCGCGCTGCCGGAGGATGTGAACGCCCCCTCCGGTGAGGCTGCGTGACGGCACCGCTCTCTGAGCGGTCCTCCACGGTCGCCGCAGCCGCCAAGCTGCATCGCCGCGCCGAGCGGGCCGCCGCCGGCCGGTTCCTCGCCGAAGGTCCCAACCTGGTCGAGGCGGCTGTCCGTTGCGGCGTCGTCGAGCGGGTGTTCGCCACCGAGCCGGCGGCGCAGCGCTACCGCGAGCTGCTCGCGGGTCAGACCGTCGCAGAAGTCACCGACCGCGCGATGAAGTCGTTGTCGGACACCGTCACCCCGGCCGGGCTGGTGGCCGTCTGCACGCTGCCCGATCCGGACCTGGACGTCGTCCTGGCCGGCGGGCCGGCGCTGGTCGCGGTGGGCGCGGACATCTCCGATCCCGGCAACGCCGGCACGCTGATCAGGCTGGCCGAGGCCATGGGCGCGGCGGCGGTGGTGTTCTCCGGCGACGCGGTGGACCCCCACAACGGTAAGTGTGTGCGGTCGTCGGCCGGCAGCATCTTCGCTCTTCCGGTGGTGCGGGCGGCCGACACCGCAGCGTTGATCGACCGGCTACGTGCCAGCGGTCTGCAGGTGCTGGCCACCACGCTGGACGGGGAGGTCAGCCTCGACGACGCCGATGCGCTGCTCACCGCGCCCACGGCGTGGGTTTTCGGCTCCGAGGCGCACGGATTGCCCAGTGATATCGCGCGGCGGGCCGACCACCGGGTGCTCATCCCGATGTCCGGCGATATCGACAGTCTCAATGTGGCCGTCTCTGCCGCGATCTGCCTCTACCAGAGCGCGCGGGCCCGACGGCGGGGATAGCCCGGGTGCCCTAGGCTGGCCGGGTGGACGTCGAGCCGAGCGGCGATCAGCCGGACACCGGTGATGGTCACGCTGAGCTGGGGAATCCGGCAAAAGGTCCGATTGCCTGGCTGAAGAAGACCAACCGAAATCCCGGCGTCGTCGCGATGATCCGGCGGGCCCGCGAAGCGCTTCCCGGCGACCCCGACTTCGGTGATCCGCTGTCCATGGCCGGCGAGGGCGGCCCGCAGGCCGCGGCCCGCGCCGCCGACCGGATTTTGCGTGATCGCGAGGCGGCCACCCGAGAAGTGGGACTGGCCACGCTGCAGGTGTGGCAGGCGCTCACCGAACGGGTGGCCGGCCGGCCGGCCGACAGCGAGGTCACCATCGTTTTCACCGACCTGGTCGGCTTCTCAGACTGGTCATTGCACGCCGGAGACGAGGCCACCCTGCGGCTGCTGCGCCGGGTCGCCCAGGTCGCCGAACCGCCGCTGCTCGATGCCGGCGGTCAGATCGTCAAGCGGATGGGCGACGGGATCATGGTGGTCTTCCGCGATCCCGTCACCGCGGTGCGTGCCACGATAGCGGCCCGCGATGCGGTGAAAAACGTTGAGGTGGACGGGTATACGCCGCGTATCCGGGCCGGTATCCACACCGGCCGCCCGCAGCGGATCGGGGGCGACTGGCTCGGGGTGGACGTCAACATCGCCGCCCGGGTCATGGAACGCGCCACCCGGGGCGGGCTGATCGTCTCCGAGAAGACCCTGGAGGAGATTCCGCCCGCCGAACTGGACGCGCTCGGCGTCACGGTGAAGCGGGTGCGCCGCCAGGTTTTCACCGGCCGGCAGTCCGGGGTTCCGCCGGACCTGGTGATGTACCGGCTCAAAACCAAGCGAGACGTGCCCGGTGAGGACGACCAGCACGACGGCGAGTCTGTCAGCTCTGGCTGACCGTCAGACGAATTCCTCGGCGTTGGATTCGATCCAGTCCGACAACCACGACTCCGGCGGGCACTCCAGCAGTTCGCCCGGCATCAGCCATTCATAGATCTCGGCGTAGGTCCGGCTGTACGCACAGTCGATGCGGCGGTTGAGCATCGAGGGCGTCAGCTCGGTGAAATCGTCCAGACCCATCGACGCGATCATCTGCGCGGCGCTGGCGACGGCCGCCTGCTGGAAGTTGGCCACCCGGTCGATCTTGTCCGGCACGTGCAGCGCCCGGGCCAGGCCGGGGTCCTGAGTGGCCACCCCGGTGGGGCAGCGGTTGGTGTGGCACTTCATCGCCTGGATACAGCCGATGGCGAACATCATCGCCCGGGCCGCCAGCGTGAAGTCGGCGCCCTGGATGATCCGTTTGACGATGTCGAAACCGCTGCTCACCTTTCCCGACGCACCGATCTTGATGTGCGGCCGCAATCCGGTCCCGACCAGGCAGTTCTGCACCATCATCAGGCCTTCGGTGAGCGGCATCCCCACGTAGTCGACGAATTCCTGTGGGGCGGCGCCGGTTCCGCCTTCTGAGCCGTCGACGATGATGAAGTCCGGGGTGATGCCGGTCTGCAACATGGCCTTGCAGATGGACAGGAATTCGGTGCGCGCGCCGACGCAGAGCTTGAACCCGACCGGCTTTCCGCCCGAAAGGCTGCGCAGGGTGGCGATGAAGTGCATCAGTTCCAGCGGAGTGTGGAATGCGGTGTGCGCCGGGGGAGAGACGACGGTCTGACCCACTGGAACACCGCGGGTCTCGGCGATCTCCGGGGTGACTTTCGCGCCCGGCAGCACGCCGCCCAGCCCGGGCTTCGCACCCTGGGACAGCTTGATCGAGATGGCCTTCACCGAAGGCAGCGTCGCCTTGTCCCGGAACTTCTCGGCGTCGAAGTGGCCGTCGTGCGTGCGACACCCGAAGTAGCCCGAACCGATCTCCCAGATCAGATCGCCGCCGTGTTTGAGATGGTAGGGACTGATGGCGCCTTCGCCGCTGTCATGGGCGAAACCGCCCTTGGCCGCGCCGCCGTTGAGTGCCTCGATCGCGTTGCCCGACAACGCCCCGAAGCTCATCGCCGAGACATTGAGCAGCGCGATGTCGTAGGGCTGGGTGCAGTCCGGACCGCCGAGGCGAACCCGTGGGTTCAGGTCGGTGGCAATCCTGGCCCGCAGCGAGTGCCGCAGGAACTCGTAACCGACGGCGGTCACGTCTCGTTCGGTGCCGAACGGCTCATCGCCCTTGGTGCCCTTGGATCGGCGGTAGACCGCGTCGCGGGTCTCCCGGTCGAACGGCGCGCCGTCGGTGTTGGATTCCACGAAGTACTGATAGATCTCCGGGCGGATGAGTTCGGCGATGAACCGGGCGTGGCCCAGCACCGGATACGCGCGCAGCACCGAGTGCCTGGTCTGCACCAGATCCCAGGTTCCCAGCGCCGCCACCGCCGCCACCACCAGCGCGAGAATCCACCACGCGCCGTGCAGGGTGAACGCCAGCACGGCGGCTGCCGCCCAGATCCCCGCGATGATGAGCGCTCTGAGCATGTGCCGTCCTTACGCCTCGATCATCGGCGGGCTTGCTGCCTGCCGGGCGAATTGCCCGCGAGGCGTCATTCTGGCATCACCTATGATCTCCACGGCGGCACTTGGGTTAGACGCCGTTTGCGAGCAAGCTCGGCACCCGCAGTCCACTGCATGCCCAGCACCAGATCAGGCCAGCTTAAGGAGAGTCCCGGCGCGTGGGTGAGCACCCTGTCGATCTGTCGCCAGAGGCGCTGACCGCCGCGGTCGAGGCGGCCCGCGCCGCCTTCGCCGCGTCCGCCGACCTCGACGCGCTGGCCCGAGCCAAAACCGATCACCTCGGCGACCGGGCACCGGTCGCGCTGGCCCGTCAGGCGCTGGCCACGCTGCCCAAGGATGCGCGCGCCGACGCCGGCAAAGCCGTCAACGTGGCTCGCACCGACGTGCAGGCCGCCTACGACGACCGACTGGCCGCCCTGCGGGCCGAACGCGACGCGGCGGTTCTGGTGGCCGAGGCCATTGACGTGACGCTGCCGTCGACCCGCCAGCCGGTCGGGGCGCGTCACCCGATCACCATCCTGGCCGAGCACGTCGCGGACACCTTCGTGGCGATGGGCTGGGAACTCGCCGAAGGGCCCGAGGTGGAAAGCGAGCAGTTCAACTTCGACGCGCTGAACTTCCCGCCCGACCACCCCGCGCGCAGCGAATCCGACACCTTCCACATCGCCCCGGAGGGGTCCCGGCAGCTGCTGCGCACCCACACCTCGCCGGTGCAGGTCCGCACGCTGCTCGACCGCGAACTGCCGGTCTACATCATCTCCATCGGCCGGACTTTCCGCACCGACGAACTCGACTCCACCCACACCCCGGTGTTCCACCAGGTCGAGGGGCTTGCGGTGGACCGTGGCCTGACCATGGCCAACCTGCGCGGAACCCTGGACGCGTTTGCCCGCTCGGAGTTCGGGCCGACCGCACGCACCCGGATGCGCCCGCACTTCTTCCCGTTCACCGAGCCGTCGGCGGAGGTCGACATCTGGTTCGAGAACAAGAAGGGCGGCCCGGGCTGGGTGGAATGGGGTGGTTGCGGCATGGTCAACCCGAATGTGTTGCGCGCGGCCGGGATCGACCCGGAAGTGTACTCCGGCTTCGCGTTCGGCATGGGGCTGGAACGCACCCTGCAGTTCCGCAACGGCATCCCCGACATGCGCGACATGGTCGAGGGCGACGTGCGGTTCTCGTGGCCGTTCGGGGTGGGGCTGTAATGCGGCTTCCCTACAGTTGGCTGCGCGAGACGGTGCGGGCCGGCGCGCCCGGGTGGGACGCCGAGCCGCACGAGTTGGAGCAGGCGCTGATCCGGGTCGGCCACGAGGTCGAGGACGTCATCACCCTCGGGCCGGTCAGCGGGCCGCTGACGGTCGGGCGGGTGACGGCCATCGAGGAACTCGCCGAATTCAAGAAGCCCATCCGGGCCTGCAAGGTCGATGTCGGTGAAGGCTCCGGTGGTGGGGCTGACCGTGACATCGTCTGCGGCGCAACCAACTTCGCCGTCGGTGACCTGGTGGTGGTGGCCCTGCCGGGCGCGACGCTGCCGGGGGGCTTCCACATTGCGACCCGCAAGACCTACGGGCGAACCTCCGACGGGATGATCTGCTCGGCATCGGAAATAAGTCCGGCACTCGGTTTGGGAGCATCCGGCATCCTGGTGCTGCCCCCGGACGCGGCCGAACCGGGCGCCGACGCGCATCTGGTCCTGGGCCTGGACGACGTCGTGTTCGACCTGGCCGTCACGCCCGATCGCGGCTACTGCATGTCGGTGCGGGGCATCGCCAGGGAGATCGCCTGCGCCTACGACCTTCCCTTCGTCGACCCGGCGGACAACGTGACACCGCTGCCGGTCGAGGGATCGGCGTGGGCGGTGACCATCGAACCCGGCACCGGTGTCAGCCGGTTCGCCCTGCGCCCGGTGACCGGGATCGACCCGAAAGCGGAGTCCCCGTGGTGGTTACGCCGGCGGCTGATGCTGTCCGGCATCCGGCCGATCTCCCCGGCCGTCGACGTCACCAATTATGTGATGCTCGAATTCGGCCACCCGATGCACGCCCACGACAGCCGCCGCATCCGCGGCGATTTTGCCGTGCGGTTCGCCCATCCCGGCGAGACCGTGGTCACCCTCGACGACATCGAACGCACCCTGGACCCAGTCGACGTGCTCATCGTCGACGACGCCGGCGTGGCCGCCATCGGCGGCGTCATGGGCGCTGGCAGCACCGAGATCGACGACGCCACCACCGACGTCCTGCTGGAGGCCGCGGTGTGGGACCCGGCCGCGGTGTCGCGGACCATCCGCCGCCTCCATCTGGTCAGCGAAGCCGGCCGCCGCTACGAGCGGTCGGTCGACCCGGCCATCTCGGTCGCGGTCGTCGACCGCTGCGCGGCCCTGCTGGCCGAAATCGCCGGCGGCACAGTGCAACCCCGTCTGACCGACTGGCGCGGCGACCCGCCCCGGACCGATTTCTCGCCACCGTCGGTGCGGATGCCCGTCGACCTGCCCGACCGGATGGCCGGCGTGGTCTACCCCGACGGCGCCACCGTGCGCAGGCTCACCCAGATCGGCGCCCGGGTGCTGGCCGACGCCGGTGCGGCGGTGCTCACCGTGACGCCGCCGAGCTGGCGGCCCGACCTGGTGGCGCCGGCCGACCTCGTCGAAGAGGTGCTGCGGCTGGAGAGCCTCGACGTCATTCCCTCGGTGCTGCCGTCGGCACCCGCCGGCCGCGGCCTGACCGCCGCCCAGAAGCGCCGCCGCGCCGTCGGCAAGGCGCTGGCCCTGTCCGGGTTCGTCGAAGTGCTACCCACGCCGTTCCTGCCGGCCGGGGTCTTCGACCAGTGGGGTCTTGCGGACGACGATCCGCGCCGCACCACCACCTCGGTGCTCAACCCGCTCGAAGCCGACCGCCCCAACCTGGCCACCACGCTGCTGCCCGCACTGCTGGAGGCGTTGTCGCGCAACGTCTCCCGCGGGTTCGGCGATGTGGCCCTGTTCTCCCTCGCTCAGGTGGTGCAACCCACCGAACACACCCGGGCGGTCGGGTTGATCCCCACCGACCGCCGCCCCACCGACGACGAGATCGCCATGCTGGACGCCTCACTGCCGCGGCAGCCGGTGCACGTGGCGGCGGTGCTGTGCGGGCTGCGGGACCCGCGCGGACCCTGGGGTCCCGGCCGTGCGGTCGAGGCCGCCGACGCGTTCGAGACGGTCCGGGTGATCGCCCGGGCCTGCGAAGCCGAGGTGACGCTGCGGCCGGCCCAAAAGCTGCCCTGGCATCCGGGACGTTGCGCCGAGGTGCTGGTCGACGGGACGGTGATCGGCCATGCCGGCCAGTTGCATCCCGGCGCCGTGGAGCGCTCGGGGCTGCCCAAGGGTACCTGCGCGGTGGAACTGAACCTCGACGCTGTGCCGGTCGCCGAGCGGCTGCCCGCGCCGCGGGTGTCGCCGTTCCCGGCGGTCTTCCAGGACCTCAGCCTGGTGGTGGCGGCGGACGTGCCGGCGCAGGTGGTCATCGACGCGGTGCGCGACGGCGCCGGCCCGTTACTGGAGGACGTCGCCCTGTTCGACGTCTACACCGGTCCGCAGATCGGGGAAGGGCGCAAGTCGCTGACGTGCGCGCTGCGGTTCCGGGCTGCTGACCGCACCCTGACCGAGGACGAGGCCAGCGCCGCCCGCGACGCCGCCCTGGCGGTCGCGATGGAGCGGGTAGGCGCGGTTCTGCGCGGCTGACCGGATGATCATTCGCCCCGAGCGCGCGTCGGATATCGACGCGATCGCCGCAATCACCAGCGCAGCCTTCCTCGCTGTCCCGCAGAGCCGACAGACCGAGGCGGCGGTCATCGGTGCCCTGCGCACGGCGGGCGCCCTGGCGGTATCGCTGGTCGCGGTCGATGACGACGGCACGGTGATCGGCCACGTCGCCGTCTCGCCCCTCACCGTTGACGGCCGAGCGGACTCCGGGTGGTACGGCGGTGGGCCGCTGTCGGTTCGCCCGGATCGGCAGGGCAACGGAATCGGGGGCGCACTGGTTCGGGCCGCTGTTGAGCGGCTTGCCGAGATCGGCGCATGGGGATGCGTCGTCGTGGGTGATTCGGGCTACTACAGCCGCTTCGGAGCGGTCAGCTCGCCGGTGGTGTTGCCCGGCGTGCCCGCCGAGAACGTTCTGGTGCTCGCAGTCGACGGCGCCCAGCCCGGTGGCGCGGTGGAATTCCATCCCGCCTACGGCACGGCCTGAAGTCGGACCTCATGAATTTGCATCTGACTGCATAATCATCCACAATACTGCGGTGACCTCAGTGGCAGTGGCCGGCGCCAGCGGATACGCCGGCGGAGAGATCTTGCGTCTGCTGCTGGGGCACCCCAGTTATGCGGACGGGTCGCTGACCATCGGTGCGCTGACCGCGGCGGCCAGTGCGGGCACCACGCTGGGGGAGCACCACCCGCATCTGCTGCCGCTGAGCGAGCGGGTCATCGAGCCCACCGACGTCGAGTTGCTGTCCGGCCACGACGTGGTCTTCCTGGCGCTGCCGCACGGTCATTCCGCCGAGATCGCCGAACAGCTCGGACCGGACACTGTGGTGATCGACTGCGGCGCCGACTTCCGGCTGACCGACGCGGCGGACTGGCGGCGCTTCTACGGCTCCGAGCACGCCGGCAGTTGGCCCTACGGGTTACCCGAACTTCCCGGCGGCCGGGACAGCTTGCGCGGAGCCACCCGCATCGCGGTGCCCGGCTGCTATCCCACCGCCGCCCTGCTGGCGCTGCTGCCGGCGGTCGCCGCGGATCTGGTCGAACCGGCGGTCACCGTGGTCGCCGTCAGCGGCACCTCCGGCGCCGGGCGGGCCGCCAAGGTGGATCTGCTTGCCTCGGAAGTCATCGGGTCGGCTCGGGCCTACAACATCGCCGGGGTGCACCGGCACACCCCCGAGATCGCGCAGGGCCTGCGGGCCGTCACCGGCAAGCCGGTGACGGTGTCGTTCACGCCGGTGCTCATCCCGACCGCCCGCGGCATCCTGGCGACCTGCACGGCCCGCACGTCGGCGTCGCCGGCCCAGATCCGGGAGACCTACGAAAAGGCCTACGCCGCAGAGCCCTTCGTGTATCTGCTCCCCGAGGGCCGGCTGCCGCAGACCGGATCGGTGATCGGCAGCAACGCCGCCCAACTGGCGGTGGCCCTCGACGCCGACGCCGGCGTGCTGGTGGCGGTGTGCGCGATCGACAATCTGGTCAAAGGGACGGCGGGAGCTGCGGTGCAGTCGATGAACCTGGCGCTGGGATGGCCGGAGGGCCAGGGGCTCTCGACGGTGGGAGTGGCGCCGTGACGGAACTCCACGCCTCCCCCCGAATCCGTCTGCTGCGCAACCAAGGTGTCACCGCCCCGGCCGGCTTCCGCGCCGCGGGCATCGCCGCCGGTATCAAAAAGTCCGGAAAACCCGACCTGGCCCTGGTGTTCAACGAGGGTCCGGACTACGCCGCGGCCGGGGTGTTCACCCGCAACCAGGTGAAAGCCGCCCCGGTGCTGTGGACCAGCCAGGTGCTCACCACCGGCCGGCTGCGCGCGGTGCTGCTGAACTCCGGCGGCGCCAACGCCTGCACCGGACCCGACGGTTTCGCTGACACCCACCGTGCCGCCGAGGCCGTCGCCGCGACGCTGTCCAATTGGGGCACCGAGACCGGACCCATCGAGGTCGGCGTCTGCTCCACCGGCCTAATCGGGGACCGGCTGCCGATGGAGAAGGTGCTGGCCGGCATCACCGAGATCGTCCACGAACTGGCCGGCGGCCTGCACGGCGGCGATGATGCCGCGCACGCCATCATGACCACCGACACGGTGCCCAAACAGGTTGCGCTGCACCACGGTCTGGACTCCGGGGAGAACTGGACGCTGGGCGGGATGGCCAAGGGCGCCGGCATGCTGGCACCGTCGCTGGCCACCATGCTGGTGGTGCTCACCACCGACGCCGTCGCCTCTGCTGACGCCTTAGTCGCCGCTCTTGGCAAGGCCGCTGCCCGCACCTTCGACCGTCTCGACGTCGACGGCAGCTGCTCCACCAACGACACCGTGCTGCTGCTGGCCTCCGGAGCCAGTGAGATCCGCCCCACCCAGGAGCACCTCGACGACGCGGTGCTGCGGGTGTGCGACGACCTGTGCGCGCAACTGCAGGCCGACGCCGAGGGCGTCACCAAGCGGGTGGCGATCACGGTCACCGGAGCCCGCACCGAGGACGACGCCGTCACCGCCGCCCGGATCATCGCCCGCGACAGCCTGGTCAAGACCGCGCTGTTCGGCTCCGACCCCAACTGGGGCCGGGTACTGGCGGCGGTCGGCATGTCGCCCTTCACGCTGGACCCGGCCCGGATCTCGGTGTCGTTCAACGGCTTCCCGGTCTGCGTCGACGGAGCCGGCGTGCCCGGCGCGCGGGACGTCGACCTGTCCGGGTCCGACATCGCCGTCGTCGTCGACCTCAAACTCGGCGACGGCCACGCATGCGTCCGCACCACCGACCTCTCGCACGCCTACGTCGAAGAGAACTCGGCGTACAGCTCATGAGCATCACCACCAACACCAAGGCAGCGGTGCTGGCCGAGGCGCTGCCCTGGCTGAAAGCGCTGCACCGCAAGATCGTCGTGGTGAAGTACGGCGGCAACGCGATGACCGACGACACCCTCAAAGCCGCGTTCGCCGCCGACATGGTGTTCCTGCGCAACTGCGGTGTGCACCCGGTGGTGGTGCACGGCGGCGGACCGCAGATCAGTGCGATGCTCAAGAAACTCGGCATCCCCGGTGAGTTCAGGGGCGGCTTCCGGGTCACCACTCCGGAGGTGCTCGACGTCGCCCGGATGGTGCTCTTCGGTCAGGTCGGCCGTGAGCTGGTCAACCTGATCAACGCCCACGGCCCGTACGCCGTCGGAATCACCGGCGAGGACGCGCAGTTATTCACCGCGGTGCGGCGCAGTGTCACCGTCGACGGCGTGGACACCGATATCGGCCTGGTCGGCGACGTCGAGCAGGTCAACACCGACGCCGTGCGCGATCTCATTGCCGCGGGCCGTATTCCGGTGGTCTCCACCATCGCCCCCGACGCCGACGGGGTGGTCTACAACATCAACGCCGACACCGCCGCCGCGGCCCTGGCCGAGGCGCTGGGGGCGGAGAAACTGCTGATGCTCACCGATGTTGAGGGGCTCTACACCCGCTGGCCGGACCGGGATTCGCTGGTCAGCGAGATCGACACCGCCGCCCTGGCCGCCGTCCTGCCGACCCTCGAAGAGGGCATGGTGCCCAAGATCGAGGCCTGCCTGCGGGCGGTGAACGCCGGCGTCCCCAGTGCCCACGTGATCGACGGGCGGGTGGAGCACTGCGTGCTGGTGGAACTGTTCACCGACGAGGGCACCGGCACCAAGGTTGTGCCGTCATGACCAGTGGGCCACTGTTGGAGCGCTGGCAGTCGGTGATGATGAACAACTACGGCACCCCGCCGCTGGCGCTGGTCAGCGGGGACGGCGCGGTGGTCACCGACATCGACGGCAACACCTACCTGGACCTGCTGGCCGGCATTGCGGTGAACATCCTGGGCCACCGCCACCCGGCCGTCATCGAGGCGGTCACCACCCAGCTCAACACCCTGGGGCACGTCTCCAACCTCTACGCCACCGCACCGGGCATCGAACTGGCCGAAAAGCTCGTCGGGCATCTGGGTACCCCGGCGCGGGTGTTCTTCTGCAACTCCGGCGCTGAGGCCAACGAGGTGGCCTTCAAGATCACCCGGCTGACCGGGCGTACCAAAATCGTTGCCGCCCAAGGCGCCTTCCACGGCCGCACCATGGGGTCGCTGGCGCTCACCGGCCAGCCCGCCAAGCAGGAGCCCTTCCAGCCGCTGCCCGGCTACGTCACGCACGTGCCCTACGGCGACGCGGAAGCACTTGCGGGCGCTGTCGATTCGGACACCGCCGCGGTGTTCCTCGAACCGATCATGGGGGAGGGCGGTGTGGTGGTGCCGCCGGACGGCTATCTGGCCGCCGCCCGCGCGATCACCAGCCGGCACGGGGCGCTGCTGGCCGTCGATGAGGTGCAGACCGGTGTCGGGCGCACCGGGGTGTTCTTCGCGCACTCCCACGACGGCATCACGCCCGACATCGTCACCCTGGCCAAAGGGCTCGGCGGCGGCCTGCCGATCGGCGCCTGCCTGGCCATCGGCCCGGCGATCGACCTGATGACCCCGGGCATGCACGGCAGCACCTTCGGCGGCAACCCGGTGTGCACCGCCGCCGCCTGCGCCGTGCTGCGGGTGCTGGAGGCCGACGACCTGATGAACCACGCCGAGGCGATGGGCAGGAAGCTCCACCACGGCATCGAGGCGCTGAACCACCCGCTGGTCGACTACGTGCGCGGGCGGGGCCTGCTGCGCGGCATCGTGCTGACCGCCCCGCACGGCAAGGCCGTCGAGACCGCCGCGCGCAACGCCGGCTTCCTGGTCAACGCCGCCGCCCCCGACGTCATCCGGCTCGCCCCGCCGCTGATCATCAGCGACGCCCAGGTGGACAGCTTTCTGTCGGCGGTGCCGGCGATCCTCGACGCGGGTGTGGTTGCCGGAGAACACCAGTCGTGACCCGGTCATCGGAGATCACCCGCGCCGGCCGGCAGGCGCGCATCGTCGCGATCCTGTCGTCGCGGTCGGTGCACAGCCAGGGCGAACTGGCGGCGTGTCTGGCCGACGAGGGCATCGAGGTCACCCAGGCCACCCTGTCGCGCGATCTGGAGGAACTCGGCGCGGTGAAGCTGCGCGGCGCCGACGGCGGTGGCGGGGTGTACGTGGTGCCCGAGGACGGCAGCCCGGTGCGCGGGGTCGCCGGGGGCACCGATCGGCTGCACCGGCTGCTCGGGGAACTGCTGGTGTCCACCGACGCCAGTGCCAACCTGGCCGTGCTGCGCACCCCGCCCGGGGCGGCGCACTACCTGGCCAGCGCCATCGACCGGGCCGTCCTGCCCGACGTGGTCGGAACCATCGCCGGTGATGACACGATCTTCGTCGTCGCCCGCGAGCCCATGACCGGTGCTCAACTGGCCGTCATGTTCGAGAACATCCGCTAAACGAAGGAGCACTCCCATGTCCGAGCGCGTCATCCTGGCCTACTCAGGCGGGCTGGACACGTCGGTGGCCATCAGCTGGATCGGCAAGGAGACCGGCAAAGAGGTCGTCGCCGTGGCCATCGACCTCGGCCAGGGCGGCGAGGACATGGAGGTGGTGCGCCAGCGCGCCCTGGACTGCGGCGCGGTGGAGGCGGTCGTCATCGACGCCCGCGACGAGTTCGCCGACGACTACTGCCTGCCGGCCATCCAGTCCAACGCCCTCTACATGGACCGCTACCCGCTGGTGTCGGCGCTGAGCCGGCCGCTGATCGTCAAGCATCTGGTGACGGCCGCCCGCGAGTACGGCGGCGGCATCGTCTCGCACGGCTGCACCGGCAAGGGCAACGACCAGGTGCGCTTCGAGGTCGGATTCGCCTCGCTGGCACCGGATCTGGAAGTCCTGGCCCCGGTGCGCGACTACGCCTGGACCCGGGAGAAGGCCATCGCCTTCGCCGAGGACAACGCCATCCCGATCAACGTCAGCAAGCGCTCGCCGTTCTCCATCGACCAGAACGTCTGGGGCCGCGCCGTGGAGACCGGCTTCCTGGAACACCTGTGGAACGCCCCGACCAAGGACGTCTACGACTACACCGAAGACCCGACGCTGAACTGGAACACCCCTGATGAGGTGATCGTCGGATTCGAGCGCGGGGTGCCGGTGTCCATCGACGAGCGCCCGGTCACGGTGCTGCAGGCCATCGAAGAGCTCAACCGGCGCGCCGGAGCCCAGGGGGTTGGCCGCCTCGACGTGGTGGAGGACCGACTGGTGGGCATCAAGAGCCGGGAGATCTACGAGGCTCCGGGTGCCATGGTGCTCGTGACCGCACACACCGAACTGGAGCACGTCACCCTGGAGCGCGAACTGGGCCGGTTCAAGCGGCTCACCGATCAACGCTGGGGCGAACTGGTGTACGACGGGCTGTGGTTCTCCCCGTTGAAGACGGCGCTGGAGAGCTTCGTCGCCAAGACCCAGGAGCGGGTCACCGGCGAGATCCGAATGGTGTTGCACGGCGGGCACATCGCGGTCAACGGCCGGCGCAGCCCGGAGTCGCTGTACGACTTCAACCTGGCCACCTACGACGAGGGCGACACCTTCGACCAGTCGGCGTCCAAGGGCTTCGTCCACGTGCACGGCCTGTCCTCGAAGATCGCCGCGCGCCGGGATCTGCGGGCCGACCAACCCGCACAGTGAGTACCAACCAGAGCAGTACCAACAAGGGGAGCACCAACGAGGGATCGCTGTGGGGCGGCCGGTTCTCCGGCGGTCCGGCGCCCGCGCTGGCGGCGCTGAGCAAATCGACGCACTTCGACTGGGTGCTGGCACCCTACGACGTCGAGGCGTCCAAGGCGCATGCCCGGGTGCTGCACGGCGCCGGACTGCTCACCGACGCCCAGCGCGACGGCCTGCTCGCCGGTCTGGACAGTCTCGGAAACGACGTGGCAGAAGGCACTTTCACGCCCCTGGTCACCGACGAGGACGTGCACGGCGCGCTGGAGCGCGGGCTGATTGACCGGGTCGGCGCCGATCTCGGCGGCCGGCTGCGGGCCGGCCGGTCACGTAATGACCAGGTCGCCACCCTCTTTCGGATGTGGCTGCGCGACGCGATGCGCCGGGTGGCCGACGGGGTGCTGGAGGTGGTCGGCGCGCTGGCCGGGCAGGCGGCCGCGCACCCGACGGCGATCATGCCGGGCAAGACCCATCTGCAGGCCGCCCAGCCGGTGCTGCTGGCCCATCACCTACTCGCGCACGCCCACCCGCTGCTGCGTGACGTCCACCGCATCGTCGACCTGGATGCCCGGGCCGCGGTGTCGCCGTATGGCTCCGGGGCGCTGGCCGGGTCATCGCTGGGCCTGGACCCCGACGCCATCGCCGCTGACCTCGGGTTCGCCGCCGCCGCCGACAACTCCATCGACGCCACCGCCGCCCGCGACTTCGCCGCCGAAGCCGCCTTCGTGCTCGCCATGATCGGCGTCGACCTGTCCCGGCTGGCCGAAGACATCATCATCTGGAGCACAACGGAATTCGGCTACGCGATCCTCGACGACTCATGGTCCACCGGCAGCTCGATCATGCCGCAGAAGAAGAACCCCGACATCGCCGAGTTGGCCCGCGGAAAGGCCGGCCGCCTGATCGGCAACCTGACCGGCCTGCTGGCCACCCTCAAGGCGCAGCCGCTGGCCTATAACCGCGATCTGCAGGAGGACAAGGAACCGGTGTTCGACTCGGTGGCCCAGCTGGAACTGGTGCTGCCGGCGATGGCCGGCCTGGTCGGCACGCTGCGCTTCGACCTCGAGCGGATGGCGGGGCTGGCACCGGCCGGCTACACGCTGGCCACCGACGTCGCCGAATGGCTGGTGCGCAAGGGCGTGCCGTTCCGGGTGGCGCACGAGGCGGCCGGCGCGGCCGTGCGTACGGCAGAGCGCCGCGGCGTGGGCCTCGATGAGCTCACCGACGACGAACTGGCCGGGATCAGCGCCGACCTGGGCCCCGAGGTCCGCACGGTGCTGACCGTGGAGGGTTCGGTGGCCGCGCGTAGCGCCCGCGGCGGCACCGCGCCGGAGCAGGTCACCCGTCAGCTCGGTCTGGTTCGCGACGACGCCGCCAGGCTGCGCTCGCTGCTGGCGAGGTGACATGACGGCTGCCCGGGGCTCGGGATACGACCTGTTCGGCAACCGGCTGTTCCGAAACCTCTGGGGCGCCAACCTGATCCATGGGCTGGGTCTGGTGATGCTGCTGCTCGGTGCCTCCTGGGTGATGACGTCGCTGACCGACAACCCGCTTCTGGTCAGCATGGTGCAGACCATGATGAGCCTGCCGTTCCTGTTCTTCAGCATCCCGGCCGGAGTAGCCGCGGACACCTTCGGGCACCGAACGGTGCTGCTGTTCGCCCAGGCGTGGATGCTGGTGATGACCGGTGTGCTGGCCGTCGTCGCCCTGCCCGGCTGGTGGGATCTGCGTCCGATCCCGCTGCTGGCGGTGTTGTTCCTCATCGGTAGCGGCGTGGTCGTCGCGCAGTCGGCCTGGAAGCCGTTCCTGCATGATCTGGTGCCCGGCGACAAGCTGGTCGCCGCGATTTCGCTGAACTCGCTGAGCAACCGGATCGCCCAACTCCTCGGCCCGGTGCTCGGCGGCTACCTGATGGGCCTGGCCGGCATCGCTGTCCTGCTGTTCACCAGAGCGGTGTCACACCTGGTCATGATCGCCGCTCTGCTGCGAATCCCGAAGAGCCCCAGCGGCATTGCCGACAGCATTCCGAGCGGCACCGACTCCCCGCGGAATCTGCGGGCTCAGGTCGGCGGCTCGGTGCGCGACGGCTGGCGGGCGGTCACCGGCTCCCCGCAGCTGTACGGACCGCTGTTGCGGTGTGTGGCGCTCATGGTGCCCGTCGGTGCGGTGCTGGCGCTGCTGCCGCTGGAGGCCAAGGAGAACATCCAGACCGGCGTCATCGGCTACGGCGGGCTGCTGTTCGCGCTCGGCCTGGGTACCACGCTGGGGGTGGTGTCGGTCCCCGTGCTGCAGCGCCGACTCCGTCTCAACGCCCTGTCGGTGGTCTGCATCGTCGTCTTCGCCCTCGCGGTGCTGGGCATCAGCCAGTGGGACAGCATGCTGCTGGATGCGATCTTCCTGCTGTTCCTGGGACTGGCCTGGAGCATCCTGAGCACCAGCCACCAGATCGCCGTGCAGATCGCCTCGCCGCCGGCCGCCCGCGGGCTGACCACGTCGTTCTACGGGATGGCGTTGCAGGGCTCGATCGCGGTGGGCAGCTTCGTGTTCGGTCTGCTCAGCCGGTACGTCGGGGTCAGCCCGAGCATCCTCGTCGCCGGCCTGCTCGCCCTGACCGGTCTACTGCTGGTCCGGCGGTATCCGCTCCCGGATCCGGCGGCGGACGGTTCAGCCGCCTGACTCGACCAGCTCCGACAATTCCAGCCAGCGATTCTCTTTGCCGGCCATCTCGTCCTCCAACTGGCGCAACTCGGTGGTGAGCCGGCCGAGGCCCTGGTGGTCGGACTGGTCGTGGTCGGCGATCTCGACGTGCTTGGCGTTGATCCGCTCGGCGAGCTTGGCCAGCGCCCGGTCCAGCGCGGCGATTTCCTTCTGCACATTGCGCAGTTCGGCACCGGAAAGTGCCGGGTCGGCGGAGCCGGCCGATGGCCGTGCCTGTCCAGCGGAGCCGGCTGAAGCCCGCTGGTGCTCGGCGATCCGCACGTATTCGTCGACTCCGCCCGGCAGGTGCCGCAGATGCCCGCCGAGAACGGCGTACTGCTGATCGGTCACCCGCTCCAGCAGATAGCGGTCGTGGGAGACGACGATCAGGGTGCCGGGCCAGGAATCCAGTAGATCCTCGGTGGCCGAGAGCATGTCGATATCGACGTCATTGGTCGGCTCGTCGAGGATCAGCACGTTGGGCTCTTCCAGCAGGGTCAGCATCAGCTGCAGTCGCCGTCGCTGCCCACCGGACAGTTCACCCACCCGCGCCGACAGCTGGTCACGGCGAAAACCCAAGCGCTCCAACACTTGCGCGGGGGTGAGTTCCTTACCGTCGACTACATAGCCGGTCTTGAGCCGGCTGACCACCTCGCGCACCAGGTCGTCGTCCAGCTCCGCGAGCTGGCCGCCCTGCTGGTCGAGTATCCCCAGCCGCACCGTCTTGCCGCGTTTGACCCGGCCGGTGTCGGGCGCCACGGTGCCGGCGATCAGCCCGAGCAGGGTGGACTTGCCCGCGCCGTTGGCGCCGACGATTCCGGTGCGCTCGCCCGGGGCGATGCGCCACTCGACGTGCTGTAGTACCGGTTTGCCGCCGAAGGACACCGACACGTCCAGCAGATCGACGACGTCCTTGCCCAGCCGGGCGGTCGCCAGCTTGGCCAGCTCCACGGTGTTGCGGATCGGTGGGACGTCGGCGATCAGCTGGTTGGCCGCGTCGATGCGGAATTTCGGTTTGGACGTGCGGGCCGGGGCGCCGCGGCGCAGCCACGCCAGCTCCTTGCGCATGAGGTTCTGCCGCTTGGCCTCGGTGGCGGCGGCGACCCGGTCGCGCTCCACCCGCTGCAGGACATAGGCGGCGTAGCCGCCGTCGAACGGCTCGACGGTCCCGTCGTGGACCTCCCAGGTCATGGTGGCGACCTCGTCGAGGAACCACCGGTCGTGGGTCACCACCAGCAGCCCGCCGGTGTTGCGGGCCCAGCGCTGCCGCAGATGCGCGGCCAGCCAGGTGATGCCCTCGACGTCGAGGTGGTTGGTCGGCTCGTCGAGGGCGATCACGTCCCAGTCACCGATCAGCAGCGCAGCCAGTTGCACCCGGCGTCGCTGACCGCCCGACAGCGTCCCCACGGCGGCACTCCAGTCCAGGTCGGACGCCAGACCGGTGACCACGTCACGCACCCGGGCGTCGCCGGCCCATTCATGGTCGGCCCGATCGCCGACCATGGCGGCGCCGACGGTGCCGGCCGGGTCCAGAGTGTCGGCCTGCTCCAGCGCCGCCACCCGCAGGCCGCCGCGGCGGGTCACCCGGCCGGAGTTCGGTTCGAGCCGGCCGGTCAGCATCGCCATCAGGCTGGACTTGCCGTCGCCGTTGCGGCCGACGATCCCGACCCGGTCGCCGTCGTTCACCCCGATGGTGACGGAGTCGAACACGACCTGCGTCGGGTACTCCAGATGCAGTGCCTCGGCGCCGAGCAGGTGTGCCACCGGCACGACCTTACTGATGGATAAACGAGCAGGCTGCAGTGCGTCTGCGAGTACGGCGACCGGTGTGGAATGTGCCATGATGAGCGGGCTGTTGGGGAGGACAGACAGCGGATGAGGGAGCAGATGTGGACCTGAGTTTGTCGGCACTCACTCGACCGCTCGAGCGGCTGGTGGCCACCGCTCAGAACGGTTTCGAGGTGGCGCGCTACGGCGGCCTGGACACCGGTGCGGTGCCGTCGCCGTTCCAGATCGTCGAGAGCACCGCCATGTACAAGCTCCGGCGGTACTTCCCGCCGGACAACCGCCCCGGCATGGCCACCGTGGGCCCGCCGGTGCTGATGGTGCACCCGATGATGATGTCGGCCAACATGTGGGACGTCACCCGGGAGGACGGCGCCGTCGGCATCCTGCACGCCGCGGGATTGGACACCTGGGTGATCGACTACGGCTCGCCCGACGAGGTCGAGGGCGGGATGGAGCGCACCCTCACCGACCACATCGTCGCGCTCAGCCAGGCCATCGACACGGTGCGCGAAACCACCGGGCAGAAGGTCCACCTCGCCGGCTACTCGCAGGGCGGCATGTTCTGCTATCAAACCGCTGCATTCCGGCGGTCCAAGGACGTCGCCAGCATCGTCGCATTCGGTTCACCGGTGGACACCCTGGCCGGGCTGCCGGGCGGGCTGCCCGCGAATCTCGCTGTCGGAGTTGCCGATTTCCTCGCCGACCACGTCTTCAACCGCATCGACATCCCAGGCTGGCTGGCCCGCACCGGTTTTCAGATGCTCGACCCGATCAAGAGCGCCAAGTCCCGCGTCGAGTTCCTGCTGCAGTTGCATGACCGGGAATCCCTGCTGCCCCGCGAGCAGCAGCGCCGGTTCCTCGACCGGGAGGGCTGGATCGCCTGGTCCGGTCCGGCGGTTGCCGAACTGCTCAAGCAGTTCGTCACCCACAACCGGATGATGACCGGCGGCTTCGCCATTCAGGGTCAGCTGGTGACGCTGTCCGACATCACCTGCCCCATCCTGGCTTTCGTCGGCGAGGTCGACGACATCGGCCAGCCGCCGGCGGTGCGCGGTATCAAACGTGCCGCCCCCAACGCCGGCGTCTACGAGGTGATGATCCGGGCCGGTCACTTCGGTCTCGTGGTGGGCTCCAAGGCCGCCGCCAACACCTGGCCCACGGTGGCCGACTGGGTGCTGTGGGTGGCCGGCCGCGAACCGTGCCCGGCCAATATCGCGCTGATGGCCGACGTGCCGGCCGTGGCTCCCGAATTCTCCGGGGTGCCGTTGACGTCGAGGCTGATGCTCGGCATGGCCGAGGCATCCGAGCTGGCGCTCACCGTCGCCAAGGGGGCGGCGGACGCCGTTGTGGCCGCGAACAACTCGGTGCGCACGCTCGCCGTCGAAACCGTGCGCACCTTGCCACGTCTGGTCCGCCTCGGACAGATCAACGATCACACCCGAATCTCGTTGGGCCGCATCATCGAAGAGCAGGCCCAGGAGGCGCCGCAGGGTGAGTTCCTCCTGTTTGACGGCCGGGTGCACACCTACCAGGCGGTCAACCGCCGTATCGACAACGTGGTGCGCGGCTTGATCGAGGTGGGCGTCCGCCAGGGCAGCCGGGTCGGCGTCCTGATGGATACCCGGCCCAGCGCACTGGTCGCGATCGCCGCGCTGTCGCGACTGGGGGCCGTCGCGGTCCTGATGCCGCCAGACGCGGACCTGGAGCAGGCCACCCGCCTCGGCGGCGTCACCGACGTCATCACCGATCCGGCCAACCTCGCGGCCGCCCGCACACTGGCGGTTCAGGTGCTGGTGCTCGGTGGCGGCGAAAGCCGCACCCTCGACCTGCCTGAGGACAGCGACATCGTCGACATGGAGCAGATCGACCCGGCTGCGGTCGAACTGCCGGGCTGGTACCGGCCCAACCCGTCGTACGCCCGCGACGTCGCCTTCGTGGTGTTCAACGCGATCGGCGGAGGGGAGCTGGTGCCCAAGCAGATCACCAACTATCGGTGGGCGCTGTCGGCGTTCGGCACGGCCTCGGCAGCCGCGCTGAACCGCAACGACACCGTGTACTGCCTGACTCCGCTGCACAACCAGGGCGGCCTACTGGTCAGCCTCGGCGGCTCGGTGGTCGCCGGCTCGCGGATCGCACTGTCGCGCGGACTCAACCCCGAACGGTTCCTCGACGAGGTCCGCCAGTACGGCGTCACGGTGGTCACCTACACCTGGTCGATGCTGCGCGAGGTCATCGACGACCCGAACTTCTCGATGGCGGGCAACAACCCGATCCGGCTGTTCATGGGTTCGGGTATGCCGACCGGGCTGTGGGAACGCATCCTGGAGGTGTTCGCCCCGGCCAAGATCGTGGAGTTCTTCGCCACCTCCGACGGCCAAGCCGTGCTGGCCAACGTCGCCGGGGTGAAGGTCGGCAGCGAGGGCCGCCCGCTGCCGGGCGGCGGCGAGGTCGAACTCGGCGCCTACGACCCCGACGCCGACCTCATCCTGGAAGACAACCGCGGCTTCGTGCGGATCGCCGGCCGGAACGAGATCGGGCTGCTGCTGGCCAAGCCGTGGGGGCCGATCGACCCGACGGCATCGATCAAGCGGGGCGTGTTCGCCGCCGGTGACATCTGGATCTCCACCGAGTACGTGTTCCACCGCGACGGCGACGGCGACTTCTGGCTGCTGGGCAACCGCTCCGGCCTGCTGCGCACCTCGCGCGGGGTGGTGTTCCCGGCGCCCATCACCGACGCCATCGGCTCCATCTCGGTGGTGGATCTGGCCGTCACCTACGGGGTCGAGACCCAGGGTGGCACCCGCGCCGTCACCGCGCTGACTCTGCGTCCCGGGATGACCGTCACCGCGGCCGATATCGGTGAGGCGGTGTCGAAGATGCCCGTCGGTCTGCCACCGGACATCGTGCATGTCGTTCCCCAGTTGGCGGTCAGCGCGTCCTACCGTCCGGTGGTGTCGGCGTTGCGGGCAGCCGGCATCCCGAAGCACGGCCGTAACAGCTGGTACCTGGACGCCGATACAGGCCAGTACAAGAGGTTGACGGCGGCTGTCCGGTCGGCGCTCATGGGCGGCCCAGCTTGATGTATGCCTGATGTACGCCTGATGTGAGTCTGATCTGCGCTGTTAGGCTGGCCGATTAGACCTGGGGCTCGAAGCGTGGGTGGAGGAGAGCGATGACGGGGAATATCACCGGGCTGCGCAACGCGGCAGCCGGTGCGGCGCTGGCCGCCGGACTGGTCCTTGGGCCGGTGGCGGTCGCGCACGCCGACCCGTCGCTGGTTCCCACGCCGGCTCCCCAGCCCACGGTGGCTGCTGAGGGCGGTGCGGCCGCCGGAGTCGCCGCCGCCGCCGCGGCTGGGGCTCCGAAAGCGGCACCCGACGTTCTCGATGTCCTGGCGGAGGAATACGGCGTCGGCACCGGCGGCGGCCAGCTCTCGAATCTGCTCAAAGTCTCGCTGAAACTGCGCGCGATGGGCTTCAAGCCGTCCAAGCAGTATCTCGACGAAGTGCGGACGGCGATGAACTACCGCCCCAACCAGCTGCCGCTGATCGATGCCCTCAAGGACACCATCGCCTACCAGCAGAAGCTCAAGGCGCAGATGGACATTCTCACCAAGGCGCAGTCCCAGCAGAACCCCGGCAACGCGGTGATGGGCGCCGGGCAGATGCCCGCCGCCGGCAATCCGGCCAATGTGGTTCCCGGCGCACCCGCGCCGGGCGCTCCCGTGCCGGCCCCGCCGATCATGCAGCCGATGCCGCCGGCCCCGTAATGCGTGTGCTCGATCCCAAGTTGCTCGAGATCCTGGTGTGCCCTGCCGACCGGGGACCGCTGTTGCTCGTCGACGATTCGTCCAGCCCTGCCGTGCTCTACAACCCGCGGCTGCGCAAGGCCTACCGCATCGAGGACGGTATTCCGGTGCTACTGATCGACGAAGCCGTCGACATCGGCCCCGAGGAACATCAGCGTTTGATCGGCAGCTCGGGCTAGCCCGGATTTGGCCGCCGAGCAGTGTCGACCACAATTGCGGTGACTGCCACAGCCGTGATAACGGAGGCTTCTTGATCGAGCTAAGCTCCGCCGCCAGCGCACCCGACCCCGCTGTCCTGCGCAGCCCGGGCGGATTCACCTGGTTCTACGTCGACCTCGTCGACGATCAGGGCCGCGGTGCCACTGTCATCTGGTCCTGGGGTCTGCCGTTCCTGCCCGGATACGCCGGGGCTGCCCGCGCCGGCCGTCCGGAACTTCCGGTCGACCGGCCCAGCGTCAACATCGTCGTCTACGGCGACGGCCGGGAGCGCTTCTATCTGCTGTCCGAACTGCCGCCCGATCAGTGCTCCTGGGGTGACGACGGACGCTCATGGCGGCTGGGCAACTGCTCCTTCACCTGGACCGACACCCCGGACGGCGCCGGTGGGACCGTCCGGTCGCTGCAGGGCGTCCTCGACCTGGCCCTGCCCACCGGCGGCCGGGCGACCGGCGAGCTGTGGCTCACCGGTGCGCTGCGCCGAGACACCACGCCCCTCACCCCGGCCTTCACCGATCCGCAGCCAGGCGCCGAGTGCACGCACACCTGGACGCCGATGATGGCGGCCAGCCGCGGCGGCCTGCGGCTGAACACTCCCGGCGGCGAATTCGTGGTCGACGGCCGGGGCTACCACGACCGCAACAGCGCCGCCCAGCCGCTGCACGACCTGGGCATTCAGCGCTGGTGGTGGGGCCGCGTCGCACTGCCCGGCCGTGACCTGATCTTCTACCGGCTCACCCCGTCGGCGCCCGATGCCGCACCCCGCGACCTCGTCGTCGAACTCACCGCGGACGGGTCCTGCCGGGCCCGGGAGGACGCCGGTCTGGAAGTCGGCGGTCTGCGCCGCAGCCCATGGGGCCTGCGGTGGCCGGCCAATGCCGTGTTCGACGATCCCGACGGCCGGCCGGTGCGTATCGAGGTCACGTCTCTGCTGGACAACGGTCCGTTCTACCAGCGTTACCTGCTGCTCGGCCGGTGCGGCGGCAGCGAAGGTGGTGAAGAGGGCTGGGGCATCGGCGAGCATCTGGTGCCCGACCGGGTCGACACCGACCTGCTGCGCCCACTGGTCCGGATGCGGGTGCACCGCGCCGCCGGCCCGAATTCGATGTGGCTGCCGCTGTTCTCCGGAGACAGCGACGGCCGGTGGTCCAGGCTGCTCGGGTTGTCGGGGGAAGTGCGGGCGTGAACTGGGGCGGTCCGTGGGCGCAGGCGATGGCCGTCCTGCTGGCCGCGCCGGCGCTGGTCCAATTGGTACTGGTCGCCTTCAACGCCGTGCTCTGGACCCGTGGTCGTGCGCTGCCGGCGGCGGCGCTGGTCGCTCCCAACGGGGTCAGCGTGCTGGTCCCCGCCCGGAACGAAGTGTCCAATATCGAGCGCTGCGTGCGGGCGGCTGACGCTGTTCACGGCCCGGTGGCCGAAATCATCGTCTACGACGACGGATCGACCGACGGGACCGGTGACGTGCTGGCGCGACTCGATGGGGAACTGCCGCGTCTGAGGGTGATCAGTGGGGAACCCCTGCCGGCCGGCTGGGTCGGCAAACCGCACGCACTGCACCGGCTCAGCGCCGCGGCGAGCACCGATCTGCTGCTGAACGTCGATGCCGACGTCGCCCTGCGGCAGGACGGCCTGTTGCGCCTGCTGTCGCTGCTCGGCCCCGCCGATCAGGTACCCGGCGGACTGGACGCCGCGGTGGTCACCGCGGTGCCGCGCCAGCGCACCGGCAGCTTCGCCGAACGGCTGATGATCCCGCTGCTGCACCTGTCCTACGTCGCGTGGTTGCCGATGCCGCTGATTCACCGGACCCGCGATCCGAGGGTGCTGGCGGCCAACGGTCAGCTGCTGCTGATCCGCCGCTCGGCGCTGGACGCCGTCGGCGGCTGGCGCCACGTGCGCACGGCGCTGGTCGACGACATGGCCCTGTGCCGGGCCGTCAAACAGAGCGGCCGGCGAGTCGTCTTCGCCGACGGCCACGAGATGGCCCAGTGCCGGATGTACCCCGACGGCGCCTCGCTGCGCGAAGGCTTCGCCAAGAATTTCTACGAGGGCATCGGCGGCAACCCGGTGGCGCTGGTGATCGTGGTGGCGTTGCACCTGGTGTGTTTCGTGGCGCCCTTCCTCGCCCTGCCGGTCGCCGCGCTGCTCGGGGCGTGGGGTGTGGCCGCCGGAGCGGCCGTCGGTGTGGCCGCGAATCTGGGCATCCGGTTGATCATGGCCCGCCGGTACGGCCATAGCCTGTTGAGCGTGCTGCTGCATCCGGTCGCCGTTCTGCTCATGATGGGCGTGCTGGTGGAAAGCTTCCGGTGGAGCCGCCGCGGCGATATCCGCTGGCGAGGCCGGTCGTATGCCGGGCGCGACCAGCGGGAGGCGGCGTGAACCCCGCGCAGAGTGCCGGCGACCGGGCGGCGCTGGCCCGGGCCGGCGACACCCGCTGGCCCGGCTTCCTCGACCAGGCCCGCCGCTACTCCCGGCAGCGGGTTGCCCTCTCTCTGGACGGGCTGTGGGTGGCCGGGCTCGACGAGGTCCGCACCGCGCTGGCCGATCGGCCGTTGCTCGTCGCGCCCAACCACGTCGCCTGGTGGGACACCCTGTTGCTGCTGGTGCTCGACGAGGCGCTCGGCGGAGTCGGCTGGGCCGTCATGGATGCCGACAATCTGCGGGTGCTGCCCTTCCTCGGCTGGGTCGGCGCTCTGCCCCTGGACCGCCGCAGCCCCGAACGCAGCCGGGAATGTCTGGAGGCATCCGCCGCGCTGCTCGACCGGCCCGGCCGTGCGGTGTGGATGTTCCCGCAGGGCCGCCAGCGCCCCGCCCATCTGCGGCCGCTGGACCTCAAGCCGCACGGCCTGCACATCCTGCACGGCTGCAGCCCGGTGGACGTCGTCGCGGTGAGCATCAACTACGTGTTCCTGGAGCGCAACCGGCCGGCCGCGGTCGTCCGCTTCTCCGCGCCGATGCCCGCTGCCACGGTCGCGGGAGATCATCTGGTGCCGGCGGTGGAGAACGCGCTGCTCGACGGCCTCGCCGAGATCGATGCCGCCGCCATGGCCGCCACTGACGGCGGTCGGGCCCGCACCCACCCGCGCGACCCGCTGCCCGGTTTCACCCCGCTGGTGCGCCCGCTCGGGCCGCTCCCGCAGAACGGGATCGGCGGCAGGTTGCTGCGGGCTTACCAGAGGCGGCGGCGTCATGGCAGCTGACCGCGACGAGGTGCTGATCGTCGGCGCCGGGATCGCCGGCCTGGCCGCCGCGCTGGCGTTGGCTGCCCGCGGCGTGCCGGTACGGGTGATCGACGCCGCCGACCGTCCCGGCGGCAAAGCCGGGATCGTCGAGGTCGACGGGGTCGAGGTGGAGACCGGACCCAGCGTGCTGACGCTGCCTGAGGTGTTCGGCCGGGTCTTCGCGCGCGCGGGTCTGCGTTTGGGGGAGGTAGTCGGTCTTCGCCGGTTGGACCCGGGCTTCCGGTACCGCTACGCCGACGGCTGCGTGGTCGACGTCGCCCACGACCCGCAGGACACCCTGGCCAGCGTGCGGTCGGCGCTGGGCCCGGTCGCCGAGGCCGAACTGGCGGCCTTCCTGGCCTACAGCCGCGGCATCTGGGATGCCGCGGCGCCGAACTTCGTGCTCGGCCCGGCCCCGAGCTGGCCGGCCATGGTCGCCCTGGCGTTGCGGCGTCCGCGCGCCCTGCTCAGCGTCGACCCGATGCGCAGCATGGCCGCCGGTATCGACCGCCACGTCCGCGAACCGCATCTGCGAATGTTGTTGCGCCGCTACGCCACCTACAACGGCAGCGACCCTCGGCAGGCCCCGGCGACCCTGAATTGCATTGCCCACGTGGAACTGTCGCTGGGCGGATACGGCGTGCAGGGCGGCATCTACGCCCTGGTGCGGGCCTTGGTCGCCGCGATCGAAGCGCGCGGCGGCGTCGTCGAATGCGGGGTTGCGGTGCAGCGGGTGCTGGTGCAGAACGGAACCGCGGTCGGCGTCGCGGTGGCTGGCGGCGCCCGTCGGCGCGGCCGTGCGGTCGTGGTCAACGCCGACGTCGGTCTGCTGCGCGACGAACTTCTGCCCGAGGCCGGTCGGCACCTGCCCGCCGTGGTGGCGCCGTCGATGTCGGGGTGGACCGCGGCGCTGCGGGCCGCCCGCGGGCCGGACCGGATGCCGCACGAGGTGCTGTTCCCGACCGACTACGAGGCGGAGTTCGCCGACATCTTCGACCGGGACCGCCCGCCGGCGGCGCCGACGGTCTACCTGTGCGCGCAGGAGCGCTGCCACGGAACCACGGGGTGGCCGGACGCCGAACCGGTGTTCGTGATGGCCAACGCCCCGGCCGAACCGGCCGCCGGTGCCCGGCCGTCGCAGGTGTGGGCGGATCTGGAGGCCGCCGTCGAGAAACGGATCCGCGCTGCGGGCCTGTGGAGCGACGGCGACGCGCTGGTCTGGCGCCGCACCCCGACGGACTTGGCGGCGGCGTTCCCGGGCAGCCGCGGAGCCATCTACGGCGCAGCCAGCAATGACCGTTTCGCCGCGTTCAAGCGCCCACCCAACCGGGTCCGCGGGCTGCCCGGTCTGTACCTCGCCTCGGGCAGTGCCCACCCCGGCGGCGGCCTTCCGATGGTCGCGCTGTCCGGCCTGGCGGCTGCCGACTGCCTCGGCGCCGACCTCGGCCTGCCCGCGGTTGTCGAATAGGGACGCGGCTCAGGGCACAATTTTCAAGCGTGGCCACCGGAGCGGACCTTCTACGGGTCGACCCGCTCACCGCCGCCGCGCGCTTGATCGGCGCGGTGATCGACGCCGGTGGCGTGCGCGCCCGCATCGTGGAGGTCGAGGCGTACGGCGGTCCTGCCGACGGTCCGTGGCCCGACGCCGCGGCGCACTCCTATCGCGGGCGCACCGCCCGCAATGCCGTCATGTTCGGCCCGCCGGGCCGGCTCTACACCTACCGCAGCCACGGAATCCATGTGTGCGCCAATGTGTCGTGCGCACCGGAGGGCACCGCGGCCGCGGTGCTGCTGCGCGCGGCGGTCGTCGAGTCCGGTGCTCAGGCCGCCCAGCTGCGCCGCGGACCCGCCGTCGCGCCGCTGGCGCTGGCCCGCGGTCCCGGGAACCTCTGTTCGGCGCTGGGAATCACCATGGCGCACAACGGCATCGACGTGTTCGACCCCGGTTCAGCGGTCACCATCGAACTGCGGGAGCCGGCGGCGGCGGCGACCGGCCCGCGGGTCGGCGTCAGTCAGGCCGCCGACCGGGCCTGGCGGCTGTGGGTTCCGGGCCGACCCGAGGTGTCGGCGTACCGCCGCAGTTCCCGCGCGCCCCAACCGGGCTTCGGTGACTGACACCAGGGAAGATCAGTGGCGATGGGCACGACGATGGGAACGACGATGGGAACGACGATTCTCGACGAACTGAACTGGCGGGGTCTCATCGCACAGTCCACCGATATCGACGCGCTGGCTGCCGCCGCTGCGCAACCGCCGAT
>JAULZA010000044.1:0-3461 GCA_032117575.1 Mycolicibacterium sp. | reverse complement strand
TGGCCGGTGATCCCGCGCAACGTCGAATGGAAAGCCGGGATCTGCCAGGCGCTGGGCTTGCCGCATCGCACTCAAACCGACATCGCCCGCGCCTGGCAGCGCATCCGTGGGTCAGTCCGGGACTGGACCGACCTGGAACCTGACCTCATCGGCCGGGTCGAAGAGCTGATCGACTTCGTCACCCAACCGAACGTCACTCAACAGAGCTGACCTTTGGTGTCAGCGCTGAATGGACTTGATGTAGAAGAACTCCTCCAGACCGTGCATGCCCAACTCGCGGCCGAGCCCGGAGGCGCCAACCCCGCCGAACGGAGCGTAGGGGTTGAATGCGCCACCGTTGACGTCGATCTGGCCGGTGTAGATCCGGCGGGCCACCCGCATCGCCCGGTCCTCGTCACCGGACCACACCGCGCCGGACAACCCGAAACGGGAGTCGTTGGCGATGCGCACGGCGTCGTCCTCGTCGTCGTAGGCGATGATGGCGAGCACCGGCCCAAAGATCTCTTCCTGGGCCACTTTCATGCCGCTGGTGACGTCGGACAACACCGTCGGGGCCACGAAGTAACCCTGATCCAGTCCGGGCGGGGTGTCCGGTCCGCCGGTGACCAGGCGCGCCCCCTCCGCCATGGCGCTGCGGATGTGCTCACGCACCCGGTCGCGCTGCAGCGCCGAGACCAGCGGTCCATTCAGGGTCGCCATATCGAACGGGTCGCCCAGGGTGTGGGCTTGGGCCACCGCCGCGGCGATCGCCTCGGCTTCGGCCAACCGGGAGCGGGGCACCACCAGCCGGGTCTGCGCGATGCAGGTCTGACCGGAGTTCAGCATGCAGCGGCTGACGCCGGAACTGATCGCCATCACCATGTCGGCGTCGTCGAGCACGACGCAGGCCGACTTGCCGCCCAACTCCAGGGCCGCGGGCACCAGGTTGCGGCCGGTCGCCTCACCGATGTGGCGGCCGACACCCTCCGAGCCGGTGAAGGTGACCATGTTGACGCCGGGGTTGGTGATCATCGCTTCGCCGATGACGTTGCCCCAGCCGGTCACCAGGTTAACCACTCCGGGCGGCAGACCGACCTCGTCGAAGATCTCCATCAGCGCGAACGTCGAGAGCGGGGTGACCTCGGAGGGCTTCATGACCACCGTGCAGCCGGCGGCCAGAGCCGGGGCGACCTTGGCGGCCATCTGGTGCAACGGGTAGTTCCACGGCGCGATCGCCGCGATGACCCCGAGTGGCTCGCGAACCACCAGGGAGTTACCGATCTCCTCCTCGAGGTGGAAGTCGTCCACCAGGCCCCGGATGGCCGAGAACGACATGGTGGGAAGACCGACCTGAATCAGGCGGGACAGCGTGATCGGGGTGCCGACCTCCGTGGTGATGAGGGCGGCCAACTCGTCGCCACGGTCGGACAGCTTCGCGGCGATCGCGTCGATCATGTCGACACGCTCGGCGATCGGCGTGGCCGCCCACTTGGGGAAGGCTTCCTTGGCGGCGGTGATCGCACGGCCCACATCGGAGGCATCGCCGACCGGGATGTCGGCGATGACCTGCTCGGTGTAGGGGTTCTCGACCGGGATGGTCTCGGAGCCGCTGGCAGCGGTCCACTGCCCGTTGATGTAAAGACGGTCGTGGACGGGCATCGGAATCATTGTGGTCATGGTGCTCCTCAGGCGTTGACGGTGGACTTGGCTTCTTTGGCGATGTTCGTGGCGGTGCGATGCGCCAGCGCCATCACCGAGATCATCGGATTGGTGCCGCTGGCGGTCGGCATGCCGCTGGCGTCGCCGATGTAAACCCCTGGGGTGTCGTGCAATTCGCCCGACGGGTTGGCCACCGAGGTTTGCGGATCGCTGCCCAGCCGGCAACTGCTCATCTGGTGCGCCGAGACGAGCGACAGGCTGCCGGCCCGCAGCGGCGTGTTCTGTACCGCCTTGATGAACGCCTCCAGGTCCTCCCCGCGGCGCCAACGCCACGAGACCGCACCAATCGGGATGATCTGCTCGGCGCCAGCGGCATGGAGCAGCCGGATCTGCTTCTCGATGGAGGTGTGGGCGACCAGTAGGTCGACCTCGTCGGTCATCGAGTAGTTGATCACCGCGTTGCCATTGTCGTCGATGGTGACCGTGCCGTGGCCGCGGTCGCGGGGGAACGCGATCGAGAGCGCCGCATGGCCGAGTTTGGCGACGGTTTCCTTGTGCTCAGCGCCGGAGGCTCGGGCCATTCCCGAGACGATGATCGACGGCGACCATTGCGCGTTCTGAATCAGGAAGCCGTACCCGTCTTTGATGTCGGCGAACTCGTCGACCATGGCGGTCATCGGTGCGCCCCACCACGGGGTGGTCTCCTCCGGGTAGATGGCGAGGAACGGTACCACCGGATGCAGGTGCAGGTACTTGCCCACCGCCGGGCCGCCGATGCCGGAGCGCAGCAGCAGCGCGGGGGATTCCAGCGAACCGCACGCGACGACCACGCGGGGAGCCGTGATGGTCAGGTCCCTCGTGGCGCCGGTCGCGGGGTCGGTGTAGGTGGCTTCCACGCCGGCGGCGCGGCCGTTCTCCACCAGCACCCGCTTGGCCGCACAGCCGACGATCACCTTCCCGCCGGCGTCGACGAGGTCGCGTAGGTAGGTATGGCGCATGTCGCGCTTTCCCCCGGACCGGTCACCGAAACCGAGGTGCCCGGCAGAGTCCGGCGAATAAGCCTGCGGGTCGGCGTTGCGGACCAGGGTCTTGAACGACCAGCCCAGGGCCTCCGCGCCGGCGTGCATCCGCAGGTGCGGACCGTTGAGGTCCGAGCAGTCGCCGTTGACACCGAGACGCTCGAAGACGGCGTCGATGTGCGCGTCGAAGTCCGGCGTCGCGACGTCTTTGAGCCCGAATTCCTCGGCCCAGTTGTCGCGTACCCATTCCGGCGTGCGCAGGCAATTGGTCCAGTTCACCGTCGGGCCGCCGCCCAGTGTCCCGGCGGCGAGCATGGCGACGTTCCCGTCGGCGGTGGTGTTGACGCCGCCGCGCCAGAACAGTTGCTGGTAAGCCTGCATCTCGTAGCCCAGGAAGTCGGCCTCGTTGCGGGCCTGGCCGGCTTCGAGCACGACGACGTTCAGCCCGGCCTTCGCCAGGACACCGGCGATCAGACCGCCGCCCGCGCCGGAGCCCACGATGCAGACGTCGGCCGCGCACGTGGAGTCGGTGGGCGTGAAGGTCGGCAGCGGCTCAGGTCCGGCGGGCGCTATCTGCGGCGGCCCGTCGTAGCCGAACACCGTCCAGGCCGGATTGACACCGGTGTTCGGGTCCGGGACGGCATACGCCATGGCGGCGGTCAGCGAGGTCAGCGCCCTCATCCCGGCAGCCGGGGCGGCACCCATCAGCGCGACGTTGCGGATCACCTGCTCGCGGGAGCGCTGCGAGCCGGTGGCGAATCCGAACACATGCATGCCGTCGAGCAGGCTCAGCAGACCGTGTTG
>JAULZA010000043.1:0-7121 GCA_032117575.1 Mycolicibacterium sp. | reverse complement strand
GCTACGGCGCGTCCAGTGAGGCTGCCCGCGCCTGGTGGGGCAACTTCCTGGTCCAGAAGGCCAATGAGGAAGGCGTTGAACTCGACGCGCTGGCCATTACGCCGGCTCAGGTGGCAGGAGTCATCACACTGGTCGACGACGGCAAGCTGTCCAACAAGCTGGCCCGCCAGGTCATCGAGGGTGTGCTGGCCGGTGAGGGCGAACCCGAGCAGGTGATGGCCGGCCGTGGCCTCGCCCTGGTTCGCGACGACTCGCTGATCCAGGCCGCCGTCGAGGATGCGCTGGCAGCCAATCCCGAGATCGCCGAGAAGATTCGCGGCGGCAAGATTCAGGCCGCCGGAGCGGTCGTCGGCGCGGTGATGAAAGCCACCAAGGGGCAGGCCGACGCCGCCCGGGTGCGCGAACTGGTCCTCGCAGCCTGCGGCCAGAGCGGCTAGTTCGACCGTGCCCGCAGATGCGGGCGAACTAGGCGGTCAGGGCCGTTGTTCGGTGGCCGGCCAGCCGGCTCTCCCACAGCCGTCGGCAACGCTGCGGCGAAAGCCGCTCAGGCCCGTCGCTGTCGTGCAATACGGCCGCCGCGCCGGTGAAGTCCTGATGGCCGGTGCGTTCGGTGGTGACCACCACCGTCGTCAGGCCGGCCGAGCGTGCGGCGCGCAGACCCGCAACGGAGTCCTCGACCGCGATCGCGTCGACCGCGCGGACCCCCAGTTGCCACAACGCGTGCTGGTAGACGTCCGGATCCGGCTTTGGCCGACCCACCTCGTCACCGGTCACCAGCACCTCCACGGCGCCGTCGCCGAGCAGGTCACGCAACGCCCGGTGCACGGCCGGCCAGTGCCCGGCGGTGACGACGGCCACCCGGATGCCGGCGCAATGCAGATCCCACACCGCTTCGGCGAGCAGGCGCTCATCGGCGCGGCTGTCGGCAAGCAGTGCATCCACCGAGAAGATGACCGCCGCTAAGTGCGCCGGCCGATCCGACCGGTTCCACCAAGACGAGGTCCGCAGTGCGCTCATAGTCTTAAGTCTGCTGCGCTCGCCCGGCCGGAACATCCCCCGATCAGGGGAGGCGGGTGGTGGTTGAGAGGGCCGCTGGCAATTACGGTGATTCCATGCCGGTGCGGGTAGTGCTCATCGACGACCACGAGATGGTCATCGAAGGCCTTAAAGCCATGCTGACACCGTTCGCCGACCGGGTGCAGGTTGTCGGTGAGGTGGTCGGCGCCGACAACGCGCTGACGGTGATCGACCAGCTCGACCCCGACATCGTGCTGTGCGACGTGCGCATGCACCGGGTCAGCGGCCTGGATCTGTGCCGGGAGATCCGTGACCGGCGGCCCGATCAGAAAGTGATCCTGCTGTCGGTCTACGACGACGAGCAGTACCTCTTCCAGGCAATGCGGGTGGGCGCCGCGGGATACCTGCTCAAAGGAATCAGCAGCGACGAACTGGTGCGCCAGCTCGACCGCGTCCAGGCCGGAGCCAGCGCCATCGACGCCGGGCTGGCCGCACGGGCCGCCGAGACCGCCGCGCGGCTGCAGAGCGACCAGTTCTGGCCGGGCGCCCGGCACGGACTGACCCAGCGGGAGAGCGAAATCCTGTCCCTGGTCGTCACCGGGTTGTCCAATCGCGGAATCGCCGCGAAACTCGTCATCGGCGAGGAGACCGTCAAGACCCACCTCAGTTCGGTCTACCGCAAACTCGGGGTGCGTGATCGCACCAGTGCGGCGGCAATGGCGTTGCGTGAAGGGATCTTTCGGTGAGCGGCCCGCTCAGGAACCCGGGTGTCAGCCCGAACGCCATGCATCGGCTGGTCGACGCCGACCGTGAGGTGGCGCTGCTGCTCGACATCATCGCGGCCACCTCCACCGGACCCGGGGTCGAGCCGATGGCCGCCGCGGTGGCCCAGTTGATCACCGCGGCAACGGCGTCCGACGTCTGCTTCGTGCATGTGCTCGACGACACCGACAGCTCGCTGACCCTGGCCGGGGCCACCCCGCCGTTCGACGAGCAGGTGGGCCGGATCCGGCTGCCGCTGGAGTCCGGTGTGTCCGGCTGGGTGGCCACCCACCGGGAGCCGGTGGTCATCGTCGGCGATAAGGAGGCCGATCCCCGCTACGTGCCGCTTGCGGCCCTGCGCGGCAACGACTTCACCTCGATGGCGTCGGTTCCGATGGAAACCGAACCGGGCGGCCTGGTAGGCGTGCTCAACGTGCACACCATTTCCCGGCGCGACTTCACCGCGCGCGACATCGAACTGCTGCTGGTGATCGGACGGTTGATCGCCGGGTCGCTGCACCAGGCCCGGTTGCATCGGCAGTTGATGGCACGCGAACGGGCGCACGAGAATTTCGCCGAACAGGTGGTTGCGGCCCAGGAGAGCGAACGGCGTCGGCTGGCCGGTGACATCCACGACGGGATCTCGCAGAGGCTCGTCGGCCTGACGTACCGGCTGGACGCGGCGGCCCGTGCCGTCGACGGCGGCGACCAGGCGTCAGCGGCCGAGCAGTTGGAGAAGGCCCGCGATCTGGTGGATCTCACGCTGGGAGAAGCGCGTTCGGCGATCAGCGGTCTGCGCCCGCCCGTGCTCGACGACCTGGGGCTGGGCGGGGCGCTGGCCAGCCTGGCCGCCTCCACCCCGGAGGTCGATCTTGAACTGCATCTCGACGACGCTCGGGTGCCCGAACACGTCGAGGTTGCGCTGTACCGCATCGCGCAGGAGGGCGTGCAGAACGTGGTCAAGCACTCCCGCGCGCTGGCCGCGACGGTGAGTTTCACGGTCCGCGATCACGTCGCGCGGTTGGTGATCGCCGACAGCGGAGTCGGCTTCGACACCACCCGCACCGGCGTGGTTGTGGACATGTCGTCGGGCGGATACGGGATGTTGTCGATGGCCGAGCGCGCCGAATTGGTGGGCGGCACAATCGAGGTCCGGTCGCGCCTGGGGGTCGGGACCGCGGTGACGGTCACCGTGCCGATCGACGGCCACAGCGCGATTTAGGTGCGGTGTCGGCGGCCGCCGCCTCGGTCGCCGCCCGGACGACGTTCGACGCCCGACGAAGGTGAATTGAGCCATGGGTACGGTGTGAGCCCATGACCATCTGGGCTGGCGTCCGTCGAGGCCGCCGCCGGGCGCTGAGCATGACCCGCGCTCTGCTTGCCACGGTGCTGCTGGGCCTGATCGCCTGTGCTTTGCCGGCGACGGCGCACGCTGCAGACGCCGAATCGCAGGAGGTGATCGTCGGCGCCTACATCAACGACATCCAGGAACTCGACCGAGCGGGGTAGTTTCACCATCGACTTCTACATGTGGTTTCGATGGAAAAACCCGATCGTCGACCCGACCGACTCGATCGAGATGATGAACTCCAACGCCATGGAAAACACCACGTCGTCCCCCACCGGCGGGGTGAGTGGCAGGCCGTTTACCGACAAGCCCGTCGATATGCCCGACGGGTCGAAATACCAGGGCTTCCGCTACCAGGGTGTGTTCAGCAAGAACATGGACCTGCACCGGTTTCCCTTTGACATCCAGCAACTGACCGTCTTCTTGGAAGACGTCAACCAGGACACCCGTGCGCTTGTGTTCGTACCGGACACGACTCCGGTGACCATCAATGAGCAGATGACGATCCCGGGATTCGGAATTGGGACGCCGACCCTGACAGTTATGCCACATCAGTATCCGGCGAACTTCCGGGACCTGACCGCCCCGCCCAATCCCAGCTACTCACGTTTCATGCTGGCCGTCGTCCACACCAGCAACGGCCAGTGCCGCGCCAGCGACCCCAGCCGCTCCCACTACGACCACCGCGGCTGGGCTACCGCCTGGAAGCCCCCGCCCCCATGGCACCGTCCGGTGCCACCGATCAGGGCGCGCTGTAAGGCAGCGACGAGTGATGCAGAACGATGCGCAGCTGCCCGGCATCGTCCTTCTTGAACTGCCAGCTCTTGTCTACCGTGGTCTTCTGTCCACTCTTGTTGGTGAAGGTGACCTTGCCCATGGTGGTGGCCACATCGCCGTCGATGCGGATGCCGGCGTTGTTCACCTCCACCTGGCGCCAGCCCTTCAAGGCAAAGCCGGTGTCTTTGGGATAAGCCGGATCATCACCGACGAAGTAGGCCAAGGCACCCTCACGCGTCAGGCGGAAGGTTTGCGGGGCCTGCGTGAGCGTGGGCTTGAACAGCACCGGGCCCATCTGATAGCCGTAGGCAGCATCGATGATCGCCGCGGCCGTGGCCTTCGCCTCCTGCAGCCCTGACTGGTCGTACTCGGTGCTGATGCGCACCAGTGCCTCACCCCAGGCGCGCTGTGCCGCCAGCACCTCCGCTTCGGTGATGGTGGTGTTGACCACGGGCGTGGCTGGCGCGCTGCCGGCCACACCGCTGAGACCCGCCGCAGCGGTACCGCCCGACCATTCCAACCCGCCGACCCCGCTGGACCCACCCGCACCGCCGGCCCCACCGGCGCCGTCGTCGATCCCAGCCGCGCCGTTACCGCCGCTACCTCCGGTCCCGGCAGGACCGGCCACCCCCCCGGCCCCGCCCGGCGCGCTGTAAGGCAGCGACGAGTGATGCAGCACGATGCGCAGCTGCCCGGCATCGTCCTTCTTGAACTCCCAGCTCTTGTCGACCGTGGTCTTCTGACCGCTCTTGTTGGTGAAGGTGACCGTGCCCATGGTGGTGGCCACATCGCCGTGGATGTGGATGCCGGCGTTGTTCACCTCCACCTCGCGCCAGCCCTTCAAGGCAAAGCCGGTGTCTTTGGGATAAGCCGGATCATCACCGACGAAGTAGGCCAAGGCACCCTCACGCGTCAGGCGGAAGGTTTGCGGGGCCTGCGTGAGCGTGGGCTTGAACAGCACCGGGCCCATCTGATAGCCGTAGGCAGCATCGATGATCGCCGCGGCCGTGGCCTTCGCCTCCTGCAGCCCTGACTGGTCGTACTCGGTGCTGATGCGCACCAGTGCCTCACCCCAGGCGCGCTGTGCCGCCAGCACCTCCGCCACGGTGATGGTGGTGTTGACCACGGTCCCGCCCGGGCTGCCGGCCACACCGCTGAGACCCGCCGCAGCGGTACCGCCCGACCATTCCAACCCGCCGACCCCGCCGGACCCACCCGCGCCGCCGGCCCCACCGGCGCCGCCGTCGATCCCAGCCGCGCCGTTACCGCCGTTACCGCCGCTACCTCCGATCCCGGCAGGACCGGCGACCCCCCCGGCCCCGCCCGGACCGCCCTTACCGCCGGCACCGCCGGCACCGCCGTCGACCGGATCATGGGTAAGGGTCGGGGTCGGGGCCAGACCGGCCGCCCCGCTACCGCCGTTACCACCGACCCCGCCGCTCCCTATTCCCGCCGAATCCCCGCCGGCCCCACCGTTACCGCCCGCACCACCCGGGGAGGTCGCGTCATAGCCGTCCCCACCCCGCCCACCATTGCCCCCGGCCAGCGCCGAGGGGTTCCCCCCATTGCCCGGGGCGCCGTCCACCGGGCCCAGGCCTGTACCGGCCTTGCCGCCCAACCCGCCAGCCCCCGGGGTACCGGGCAGCCCGCCCTTGCCCCCGGCCCCGCCATCGAGATGGGCCGCGGTGCCTGCCGCACCCGCCCCGCCGTTACCGCCGATCCCGGCTGAGCCGCCGTCACCGCCGCGCCCGCCGGCCCCGGCCACCCCGGTCACCGGAGTGAACAGCCACGCTTTGCCGTTCCCGGCGTTCCCGCCGCCCCCGCCCTTACCACCCAACGCCCCCGAGCCGCCGTTAGCACCGTTATAGCCGTTGCCGTTGTTGTCGGCGAACCCGGTCGAATTCCTGCCGTCGGCGCCGACCGCCCCGGCGGTGCCATTCCCACCGGCCCCACCTGCGCCGCCGTTACCGGCCCCGCCGACCAGCCAACTGCCGGACCCGCCGTTCCCGCCGCCACCACCATCCCCGCCGTTACCGTCATCCAGCGTCAGCCCGGCCCCACCGGCCCCACCGGCACCGCCATCACCCTGCATCGACATCCACCCAGCCGAGCCGCCGTCCCCACCACGAGCCCCGCCACCACCAACGCCACCGGCACCGCCGCTGCCCCAGATCAGGCCGCCCACACCACCGTTGCCGCCCTTGACCCCGGCGGTGACTCCAGCGCCACCGTCGCCGCCGCGGCCGAACCAGCCGGCCGCCCCACCGTCGCCGCCGTTGTAGCCGCCACCACCGCTGCCGAGCAGGCCGCCGTTGCCGCCCTTGCAGGCACCGGTTGTGCAGGCGCCCGCGTAGCCGGTGTAGGTGTAGCCATCACCGATCAGGATGCCGGCGTTGGGATTCGCGGCCGTGCCGTTGCCGAAGAAGAACCTCAGGAAACCATCGTCGGCCAGCGGCACGGCATTGATCGCACTTGCGCTGGAGAACAAGCCCGCCAACGACGCAGGACCGTTCGCCGGCTCCCCGGTGGTCGTCGTCGAGGCAGGCCGGGCCGTGCTCGCAAGGCCGCCCAGCTCACGACGTGAAAACGCCAGAGCGGTCCACATCAGCGGCGCCGCAGCGGGAGCATCACCGCTGCCGCCGACACCCAGCCAGGACAGCAGACCCGATCCGACATCGGAGACCGAACCCGCCGCGGCCGGCGAGGCGGTGATCACCGGCGCAGCCGCTGCCGGCTGCTTGGGCTCCGAGATGGCTGCGGCGATGCTCGCGCTCGCGCTGACACCCGCCGCCGCTGCAGGTACCGACGACCGTGCGGCCTGCGGGGATGAATTGTCCACTGCCGGTGACGGATCGACCGAAGGCAATGCATCGACCACGGGCGTGGAGGTGTCCACTGAATCCGCCGTGGCGGGTGCGACGACCTGACTCGGGAGATCCTCCGTAGGCCCGGTGTCGGATTCCGCCGATGAACCCCCGCCCGACGAGGCCGGTTCCAGGGCGGGAACATCGATGGCCTCCGCGGATCCGCCGGAATCCGCGGAGTTCGAATTGGATTCGGCCGGTGCGGTGTCGCGCTGCGTCCCACGCGCGTTCCCGCGCGACTGCCGCGGGCTCGACGGCTGCGCGTCGTCCGACGAGGAAACCGACGATTCAGAACCCCGGGCGCCGCCTGATCCATCGGTATCCGCATAGGCCCATGGCGCCAGGAAGATCGT
>JAULZA010000042.1:0-9064 GCA_032117575.1 Mycolicibacterium sp. | reverse complement strand
CGAATCTCCGCGGCATCGAGACCGACGATGTGTTGTGGTTCTTCCGCACCCTGGACGGCCCGTTCGCCTGGGCGTATTTCCTTGCCTGGCAGGACAGCTGGGGTAGTGAGCTGTGTCGGCGGGAGATGGGCGTCCACGGCGTCACGGAACGAGACCGGGAGCGCTTTTTCGGCTATTACGAGCAATGCTGGCGCCGGAACCTGTTCTACAAGAACGCCAAACGCGTCCTTGCCAAGACCAGCATGCTGACCTTTCGCCTCGACGAGGTGCTGGCGCGCTACCCGGATGCCAAGCTGGTGTACATCATCCGCGACCCGGTCGAAGTCATCCCGTCGGGAATGTCGCTGGTCTGCGGTGTGCTGGAGAACGGCTACGACGCCTGGAATCGCACGACCGAGTCAGATCAGCGGCGCTGGGCGGACAATCTCTACCAGGCCTCCTGCGAGATGCTGCGTTGCTTCCACGAGGCCTACACGTCCGGTCGGATCCCGGAGAAGAACCTGTGCATAGTCCGGTATACCGATCTCCTGCAGAACCTCGAACCAACGATCGGGCGCATCCTCGAGTTCATCGAGATCGAGCCCAGTGCGGATTTCGTCGAGGAAGTTCGGGAGCAGGCGGACAAGCAGCGCTCGTACCGCAGCCGCCACCATCATTCGCCCGATAAATTCCACCTCGACCCCGAGCGCATCCGACGTGACCTGGGATTCGTCTACGAGACCTATGGACTCACCGGCCCCTAGGCGGTCAGCGCCACCTGATCCTCGCTGTGGAACTGTTCCTCCAGTGCTTCCGGGGAGGCGTCGCGGTCGATGAGACGCAGGTCGGCGCCGCGCGCTGACTCGATGGCCCCGAGCCGGCGGGTCAGCTTGTCCGCGGCGTAGGCCGCCATCTCGGCCGGGTCGATCCCGAACGGCGGACTGTCGCCGAACTCGGCGGTGCCGGCGTCCACCGTGGCCAGCGCCAGCGGCATCAGTTCAGCCATCCGGTCCTGCACCACCTGCCACATGCGGTCGTCCGCGGCTACATGGCGGCGGCAGGTGAAGGTGCCCCACGCCATGTGGCGGCGCTCGTCGTCGCCGATGTGTTTGATGACTTTCTGCATTCCGGGCAGGATGCCGCGGCTGTTGCAGACCTTGGCCCAGCCGTAGTAGCCGGTCAGTGCCAGACAGCCCTCGACGACGTGGTTGTAGGTCACCGAGGCGCGGATCTGGCCGGCAGGTCCGCCATCCTGCTCCAGGGCGTGGAGGCTGGCGGGGAGTTCCTTGGTGAAGATCTGGGTGTAGGGCTCGTTGAACTCGGTGAACTCGTGCAGGTCCTCGAAAACGCCGATCGCGTCGAACCACAGCCGGAACGCCAGCGTGTGCTTGGCCTCCTCGTAGACGAACTGGGTCAGATACATCTCGTCGGCGAACCGCCCCTCGGCGGCCATCGCGGCGACGAACGGCTGCAGGTCCTGGGTCACCGACTCCTCACCGGCGAGGAACTGCGCGGCCAGCATCATGGTGTACCGGCGCTCCTCGTCAGTCATCGCGGCGAAGTCGAGGGCGTCCTGGCTGAAGTCGATGTCGGCCGGGTTCCAGTGCTTGGCGTTGCCCTTGAGGAACAGCCGCATCGGGAACGAATCACGATTGAGACCACCGGCCCCCAGCGAGGCGTAGCCGGTCCGTTTGCCGTGTTCGATGGTGCGTGTCATTCCGAACTCCTCGCCTGATGCCGGTTTTTGGGTATGTACCCAGTGAACCGCAACTACAGTCGGAGAGCTATGACGACCTGGCCGAACCCGGTTCACTCCCGCGGGGAGTCGAGGCGGCTCAGCCGTGAGTTCAGCGCCGTCGGTGTGGACATCCCGCCGGCGCGGCTGCGTCAGATCGCTGCGGACGGGCCGGCTAGTGAACGTGAATGGGTAGACGTCAGTTTCGCGCTGGTGGCCACCAACCTGATGACCGAGAAACGACGTTCCCGGCGTCAGCTGACACAGCGTCGCGTGGTGCGGTGCGCGATCGTCGCCGGTGCGGTGGTGGTTGCCCTGAACCTGCTGTTGTGTGTGGGTTTGCTGTTCTTCGTTCTAGCTCAGCACACCTCGCCGTACTGACGGGCCTCAGTTCACCACGTGTCCGTCGGCCACGTCGAGCGCGGCATCCAGGATGGCCAGACCTTCGGCCACCTCGGCCTCGCTGACGTTGCAGGGCGGGCAGACGTGAACGCGGTTGAAGTTGGCGAACGGCAGCAATCCGCCTGACTTGCATGCCGCCAGAACGGAATTCATCGCCGGGCTCGATCCCCCGTAGGGCGCCAGCGGCTCGCGGGTCTTCGGATCGGCCACCAACTCGACGGCCCAGAACACACCCAGGCCGCGAACCTCACCGACCGAAGGATGCCGGCGGGCCAATTCGTGCAGTCCGGGACCGAGCACCTCGCTGCCGATGCGGGCGGCGTGGCCGACCATGTCCTCGTCCTGCATCGTGGTGATGGTCGCCACCGCCGCGGCGCACGCCAGCGGGTGCCCTGAGTAGGTGAGTCCGCCGGGGTAGGCGCGGTCGGCGAAGGTGGAGAAGATGGCGTCGCTGATGGCCACTCCTCCGAGTGGCACGTAGCCGGAGGTGACGCCCTTGGCGAACGTCATCAGGTCGGGCACCACGTCGAAATGCTCGATGGCGAACCACTTTCCGGTGCGTCCGAAGCCGGCCATCACCTCGTCGGCGATCATGACGATGCCGTGCCGATCGCAGATCTGCCGGACCCCGGCCAGGTATCCGGGCGGCGGCACCATGATGCCCGCGGTTCCCGGCACGGACTCCAGGATGATCGCGGCGATCGATGAAGCACCCTCGTGGGCGATGAGACGCTCCAGGTAGTCCAGCGCGCGCTCGCACTCCTGCTGCTCGTTATCGGCGAAGAACGACGAGCGGTACAGGAAGGGGCCGTTGAAGTGAACGACGCCGGAACTGCCGTAGTCGTTCGGGTAGCGCCGCGGGTCACCGGTGAGGTTGATGGCGGTGTCGGTGCCGCCGTGGTAGGAGCGGTAGCGGGACAGTACCTTTCGCCGGCCGGTGTGCAGCCGGGCCATCCGGACGGCGTGCTCGACGGCATCGGCTCCGCCGTTGGTGAAGAACACCCGGTTCAGATCACCGGGGGTGCGCTCGGAGATCAGCCGGGCCGCCTCGGAGCGCGCGGCGTTCGCGTGTTGCGGGGCGATCGTGCACAACTTCGCGGCCTGCTCGGCGATGGCGGCGATCACCTTCGGGTGCTGGTGGCCGATGTTGGTGAACACCAGCTGCGAGGAGAAGTCCAGCAGCCGGTTGCCGTCCCCGTCCCAGACGTAGGAACCTTCCGCCGCGACGATCGTCATCGGTGAGATCTGTTCCTGGGCCGACCAGGAGTGGAACACGTGCCGGCGGTCCAGTTCATAGGCGCGTCGGCCCTCGGCGATCGCGCTGTCGATGTCCTGCCCGTTGGGCAGGGCGATGTGGGGCCGGGCGGTGGCAGTCATGGCCTGGAAGTTTACCGGCCTGCGCGTGCCCGCGAGGCTCGTCACGAGGCGGTCCCTCCACATCGCTGCCGCCGCTGCGCATCGGTGTGTGCCAGACCACCTTTCGCGGCTGCCAGAGCACGGCCACGGCACCGTTGGATCACAGTTCGACAAAGCGCCCAGGAAGGCCCCTCAGCGGGGTGGCTGCGCGGATTCCGTTGTTGTAGAAGTGGATGTTGTAGAAGTGGATGTAGTGACTGGTGTGACATCAGTACGAGGCCGGACCCGGAGATCCCGGAAGTGGCCCTAGGAGGTACAGACATGAAGCGCGTAGGTGCGGCGGTGCTGGGAATGGTGCTGCTGATCCTGACCACCTGCCTCGCGTCACCGGCGCTGGGCACGTTCGAGGCCACAGCCGCCCCGGTGTCGCGGGAGCAGGCGGTCAAGTACGTGATCGCCCGGGGCCTGTCGCAGCGCGGTGTGCCCTATTCGTGGGGTGGCGGTGACATCTACGGCCCGACGCTGGGCAAGGGTGACGGCGCCACCACCGTCGGCTTTGACGCTTCAGGCCTGATGCAGTACGTCTACGCCGGCGTCGGCGCGAAACTGCCGCGGTCCTCAGGCGCCGTGTATCAGGTCGGCCAGAAGGTCACGCCCGCGCAGGCGCTGCCGGCCGACCTCATCTTCTACGGAACCGACGGCGGCGAGAGCGTCACCATGTTCCTGGGGAACAACCAGATGCTCGAAGTCACCGACACCGCGGTCGCGGTGTCCCCGGTGCGGACTGAGGGCATGGCGCCCTACCTGGTGCGGATCATCGCCTGAGCCGGCTGCCAGCGGCTCGGCGTACTCGGCTTAGGCGCACTCGGTGCAGATGGCATCACCGTTGTTGCCGCGGGCGAGCCTGCTGCGGTGGTGAACCAGGAAGCAGCTGCTGCAGGTGAACTCGTCGGGCTGCTTGGGGACGACCCGGACGGTGAGCTCCTCATCGAAGAGATCCGCCCCGGGCAACTCGTAGGAAGCCACCGCGTCGGCCTCGTCGATGTCGAGGACGGCTGTGGTCGAGTCGTTGCGCCGAACTGCCAGTTCGTCCAGCGGTTCGTCGGCGTCAACCGATGCGCGACGGGGAGCGTCGTAATCAACGGTCATGTTCGTTGCCTTTCGGGTTCGTTCCGCCCGGCCGGTCATTCGGCCGAATGCGCTCCTATTCCCCGTAGCCCCCTGGGTCTAAACCCGTTTTGTCAGTGAAGTCAGATCGGTGTCGGCGACGTCAGATCCGCCAGAGCGATTCCTGGGCAACGCTGGCCACCAGAGCGCCGCTTGCGTCGTGGACGGACCCGAAGGCCAGCCCGCGGGCGTCGCTGTGGCTGACTCCGGCGGCGTCGTAGCAGAGCCAGTCGTTGGGATCGACCGGGCGGTGCAACCACAGCGCGTGGTCGAGGCTGGCTGCGCCGCCGGGTCCGGGCTCCTGGGCTCCCGGCGGGCGGGCCGTGGTCACCATGCCGAGATCGGAGATGAACGTCAGCGCGCACGCCCGCAGCAGGGGATCGTCCTCGATCCAGTCGCGGGACCGGAACCAGAACGGCTGAACCGGCCACGCGCTGCGCACACCGGGACCGACGCGGGCTTCGAAATACCCGGCCCACCGTTCCGGCGGGGTGATGACGGTGGTGGCTTCGGCCAGTGCCAGCCGCGGCCGCGCGGGCCGCTGCCAGTCGACGGTGACCTCAGGCCGGTGGAACGAGGCCAGCATCTCGAAGATGGGAACCCCGTCCTGGCCCGCGGTCACCCGGCGGGTGGCAAAGGACCGGCCGTCGCGGGTGCGCTCCACGACGTACTCGACGTCCACGCCCACCCGGCCACCTTTGATGAAGTAGGCGTGCAACGACTGCGGCAGCCGGTCGGGGGATACGGTCGCCCCTGCGGCGGCCAGGGCCTGGGCGGCGATCAGGCCGCCGAACAGCCGCGGACCGGCGCCCAGCGCGGTAGAGGTTCGGAAGGTGTCGCCCTGGTCCCGGTCGCTGCGGTCGAGCCGCACCAGGTTGGCGATCCAGCTCGGCATCGGCCCACGATAACGGTGGCACCTACACTCACCGGCATGCAGCGCGGACCGGGCAGCGAGTTCGAAGCACCCACCGGCCTGCTCGCGATCGAGGACTGTGTGGACGCCCGCGGCGAGATCGCCCTGCCGCCGGAAACGACACTGATCTCTCTGATCGACCGCAATGTCGCTTTCGTCGGCGAGACGGTGGCCTACCGGTTCCTGGACTTCTCCCGCGCGTCATCGCCGTCAGGGGGTGACGTGACCGAACTGACCTGGGCCCAGCTCGACCGTCGGATGCGGGCCATCGCCGCCCGCATCCAGCAGGTGGTTCCGGCCGGCGAACGGGTGGCGATCCTGGCTCCACAGGGGCTGGATTACGTGTCGTCGTTCTTCGGCACAATCAAGGCGGGCACCATCGCGGTACCGCTGTTCGCTCCGGAGCTGCCCGGGCACGCCGAACGCCTGACCGTCGCGCTCGCCGACGCCGCACCGGCGGCATTGCTGACCACCGGGACGGCCAGTGCGGCCGTCGAGGACTTCCTGTGCACGCTGGCCGGGCCCACGCCGCCGGTGATCATCGTCGACGAGATCGACGACACCGCAGCGGACGAATTCGTTCCCGCACCCATCGGCATCGATGACGTCTCGCATCTGCAGTACAGCTCCGGTGCCACCCGGCCGCCGGTGGGCATCGAGATCACCCACCGCGCGTTTGTGACGAATCTGACGCAGATGATCCTGTCGATCGATCTGCTGAACCGAAACACCCACGGCGTCAGCTGGTTACCGCTGTATCACGACATGGGTCTGTCGATGATCGGCTTTCCCGCCACCTACGGCGGCCATTCGACGCTGATGGCTCCCACCGCCTTCGTCCGGCGGCCGTACCGCTGGATCCGCGCGTTGTCGGATGCCTCCCGCCAGGGACGGGTGGTCACTGCCGCACCGAACTTCGCCTACGAGTGGGCCGCTCAGCGCGGGCGGCCGGGCGACCACGGCGACGAGATCAACCTGGCCGGCGTCATCATGATCATCGGTTCCGAACCGGTCAGCATGGCGGCCATCGACGCCTTCAATGAGGCGTTCGGACCGCACGGGCTGCCGCGCACCGCGATCAAACCGTCCTACGGCATCGCCGAGGCGACCCTGTTCATCGCCAACATCCCGCCCGAGGCTGCGGCCCGGGCCACCTGGTTCGACGGTGGTCTGCTGGCCGTCGGACATGCCGTGCCGGTCCCGGCCGATACACCCGGGGCGGTCGCCCACGTCTCGTGCGGGACGGTGGCGCGCAGTCTGCACGCGGTTGTCGTCGATCCGGCCACCGGCGACGAGCTGCCGGACGGCTCGGTGGGGGAATTCTGGCTGCACGGCGACAATGTGGGCCGCGGCTACTGGGGCCGCCCGGAGGAGACCCGGGCTGTCTTCGGGGCCCAGCTGCGCTCTCGGCTGGAATCGGGCAGCAGGGCCGACGGGGTCGACCAGGATGCCGTCTGGTTGCGCACCGGCGACCTGGGGATGTTCGTCGACGAAGAGTTGTACGTCACCGGCCGGATCGTGGACCTGCTAACCCTCGACGGCCGCCACCACTACCCGCAGGACATCGAGGCCACCGCCGCGGATGCCTCGGCGCTGGTGCGCCGCGGCTATGTGGCAGCCTTCAGCGTGCCGGCAGACGGCGGTGAGCGCCTGATCGTCGTCGCCGAAAGAGCAACTGGGACAGCTAAATCCGATCCAGCACCGGCAGTCGATGCCATTCGGGCCGCGGTGCTGCGGGGGCACGGAGTCCAGCCCGCCGACGTCCTGATCCTGCCGGCCGGGTCGATACCCCGAACCACCAGCGGCAAGTTGGCGCGCCGGGCCTGCCGCGAGGAGTACCTTGGCGGGTGGCCGAAAGTGAAGTAAAGATGTTCACCAGACTTGTCAGCGCCTATCGCAGCACCGGGGCCGACGTCCCGTTCGGCAACCCCTATCCCGATCACGGAACCGAGATGGAGGGCTGGTTCTGGCGGATCTCCGACGAAGCCAGCGGACGGGCACTCGTCGCGTTATGCAGCCTCAACCGCCATCCGGCCGGGGACTGGTCCACCGCGGCGGTCGCCGTGCATCCGGGCCTGACCGTCCGCGCCGGCGCGCTGGGCGGAGCGCGCTCGCAGGACTCGCCGTTCTCGGTCAGCGCCGGCGACGAGGCGGGCCGATTCAGCGTCGGCACCGAGCAAATCAGCTTCGAACTCGGCGATCTGAGCTTGAACATGGCGTTTCACCAGCCGGTCACCTGGCCCAAAGCGTTCGGCGGCGGCGGGATCTTCTCGGCCATCCCGTACCTCAACCAGTATTGGCATCCCTATTACCTGGGTGGAAAGGCCAGTGGCACAGTCGAATACGGCGATGAGAGCTGGAGTTTCACCGACGCGAAGTTGTACGCCGAACGCAACTGGGGCGCCGGCTTCCCGTTGCGGTGGTGGTGGGGACAGGCGCACGATTTCGGCGCCGACGATGTCTGCGTCGCCTTCTCCGGTGGGCTGCTGTCGCTGGGACCGATCGGGCGCGACGTGAACGGAATCGTGGTCCGGCTCGGCAGCAAGGTGATCCGGATGACCCCGCCGGTGCTGGTGCGCTCGGAGGTGGGCGACAACCAGTGGTTGCTGCGGGGCCGGTCGCCGCGCTACGAGATCGAAGTGCAGGGCGACGGCCGTCACCTGCCACCGCACGTCCTGCCGGTGCCGCTACCCGGAGAACGGCGCAATATCGACACCGACTTCGAGCACCTCGGCGGCCGGTTGCGATGCACTGTCCGCGAACGCGGCCGGTTGCTCTTCGACGGCACCTCTGAGCTGGCCGGCCTCGAAGTCGGAACCCGCCCGAAGTAACCGCGACTCACGAGCGGGAGCGGTCGATGAGATTCGACAAGACGACGATGCTTTCGCTCCTCTCCACCTCGGCGGATGACCGGATCCTTTCCAACGCTGCCTCCAGATGCTGCATGTCACGCGCCAATACGTGAAGGATGGCATCGGAGGTCCCGGTGACGGTTGCCGCGCTCACAATCTCAGGAATGTCGATCCAGGCTTTGCGCAACTCGTTCGGTGCAATCCTTCCGTGGCAGAAGACCTGTACATAGGCTTCGGTGTTCCAGCCCAGCGCACTGCGGTCGACCACCGTTGTGAACCCGCGGATGACGCCGCTGTCGAGCATCCGATCCACCCGACGCTTGACCGCGGGTGCCGACAATCTCACGCGGGAGCCGATGTCGGCGAACGTCGAGCGGGCGTTGTCGGCCAACTCGGCGAGAATGCGCTCGTCGGTGTCATCGAGGCGGGTCATCTCAGGGCCTTCCTTCCACATGCACAACAAATAACTGCCGAAAACGGTTTGACGCAAAAATATCAGCTATTACAAGCAATATATAGCGATTGATTGTGTCCAGCCGGGTGCAATACCGTTCATCCATGACGATTGCCCCTGATGTCACCGCGGGGATCCCGCGAACTCGCAACGCACGGCTGCGCCGTTATGTCATGACTCGCCCAGCGTTCTACGACGTCAAGTAC
>JAULZA010000041.1:0-31602 GCA_032117575.1 Mycolicibacterium sp. | reverse complement strand
AGCGAGACGTTTTTCTGTTGCTGCTCACCCTCGTTGGTCGAATAGGTGATGCTCAGCGCCCTGTGGGACAGGGTATCGACGGCGGAGCCGAAATACTCGACCTGATAGCGGATCGTCTTTCCGGTGATGGCGGCGGCGTCGCGGAAATCACCGCACCCTGCCACTGCTTCGGTCAGCGCGAGCACAGCGAGAAGCCGGAGCGCGCGGCGGCCGTTCGCCGTTGCCGGAGGCCGTCCCGCGCGTCGTGCCCCCACCACGGTCCCTTCCGATCGTGCACCATCCACCTCCGGACGTCGGTGGCGGGAGTCGCCCTTCTGGACTCCGGAAGCGACTTTAGATCAGCGTTTTCGCGTCGGGGCACCCGGCACGACATACCAATGGTCGATTCCGGCGCTGTCGCCGCCAATACCCTCAGAGACGCAAGGTCACTCCGAGCACGGCGATCACGCCGAGGGCCGCGACCAACGCCGCCAGCACGGCGGCGATCGAATGCGGCATCGGCCCGAACTCGGCGCGCAGCGCCTTGAGCTGCTGCACGTGCTGAATCCAGCCCAGCAGCAACGCGATCAGCCCGACCGCGATCATGGCGATGCCGAAAACCTGTGGGCTGACGAACGGTTGGCGAAGACGTTCGGTCGTCGAGAGATAGCGGAACGCCTGGAACAGAGTGAATCCGAAGGCGATCAGGGACGTGGCGGTGCGGACCCACGCCATCATCGTCCGCTCCAGTGCCAACCGGTTGCGCTCCGCTGCCAGGCGGGTGTTGGGATCGATCGGCCGATCTGCCATGAACGCCCCTATCGCGTGATGAAGCCGACGACCGCGTCGGTGAACGCGTCGTTGTCGTCACCGGCGGCGGTGTGCCCGGCGTCGGAGAGTTCGACGAACTGCGCGTGCGGCACCTTGCTCAGGAAATCTGCGACGCCCTCGGGGCTGACGACATCGGACAGCCTGCCGCGGATCAGCAGGATCGGAATGTCGAGTTGCCCGACGGCCCTTTCCAATTCGTCGACGTCGGCGAACGGCTCGTCTCGGATGGCTGTGACGAACGCGGGATCCCAGTGCCAGTGCCAGCGGCCTTCCCGCTGGTGCAGGTTCTTCTTCAGCCCGTCGAGGTTGCGCTGGCGCTTCCGGTACGGCAGGTACTCCGCGATCGCATCGGCGGCGTGCTCGAGGGTTTCGAACCCGTGCACATGGCGGGTCATGAATTCGCGGATGCGGGCGGTGCCCTCGTTCTGGAACCGCGGAACCACGTCGACCAGAACCAGGCCGGTCACCTGGTGCGGGCCGGCCTGTGCGGCGGTCAGCATGCCGGTCATTCCTCCCATACTCGCCCCGACGATGACCACTGGGCGGTCGATCTGCGCGAGCACCGCGGCGATGTCGCGGGCCAGCGCGTGCAGGGTGTAATCGCTGTTCGGCGCGCGGTCGCTATCGCCGTGGCCGCGGGCATCGAGGGCGATCACGTGCAAACCCCGGTTGGCCAGGATCTGGCCGGTGTTCTTCCAGGAAAAGCGGTTCTGGCCGCCACCGTGCAGCATCAGGATGGTCGGCGATCCGTCGTCCGGGCCGGAGCTGTTCCACTCGTCGCCGACCAGGCACAGGCCGCCGTCCCCCTGGAATCGAACCGGCTGTAGGACAGCGGTCACGGCGGGCTCCTCTCTGGCGGGTCGCACGTCGCACGTTACCGGGACGCCTCGGTAGCCTGTCGCAGCAGAGCGGGCTGTTGGACAACGAGGTCACCCGGCCCCCCGCGAAGGAGCGATGTATGGCCGACCAGGCCGACGAGTCGCCGGCCGTCGCCGTGGCCGGGCCGCGCACACCCCGTCGCCGCGCCGCGACGGCGGCGCTGGCGGTGCTGGTGGCGCTGTCGAGCTGGCTCGGCTGGCGGGACATCCAGATCCGGCGCGCCGAGGACATCCAGTCGCAGGTGCTGCAGGCGGCGCGAGCGGGCATGGTCGCCCTGACCAGCATCGACCATGACCGGGTGGACGAGGGGGTGCAGCGCATCCTGGATACCTCGACCGGCGGCTTTCGCGAGGACTTCGCCCAGCGCGCAGAGCCTTTCAAGGACGCCGCCCGCAAGGCCCAGTCCACCTCGGTGGGCACGGTCAGCGAGGCCGGAGTGGAATCCGTCGACGGTGCGCAGGGCCGTGTGCTGGTGGCGCTCACGGTCATGACGTCCAACCGCGGCGTACCCGAACAGCAGCCCAAGGCCTGGCGCACCCGGGTCACGGTGACCAAGGACGACGGCCGGTTCAAGGTGGCCGCGGTGGAGTTCGTCCGATGACGGCCACCGCGACGCTGCGGCGGATCGCCGCACCGGTGCTGGCCGCCCTGCTCGCCGCGGTGGGGGCGTGGCTGTTCTGGGATTCGTCGTCCCGACGGGCCGCACAGCAGGCCGGTGCCGAGGCGGTACACGCCGCCCGCGAGGCTATCCCCGCGATCATGAGCTACCAGCCCGGCACCGCCGAGAACGACCTCACCGCCGCCGCGAACGAGCGATTGACCGGGGCGTTCCTGGACACCTATAGCCAGATCATCACGACGACCGTCGCGCCGGAGGCCAGGCAGCAGGGCATCTCCGCATCGGCGACGGTGCCGGCCGCCGCCGTGGTGTCCGCCGATTCCAGGCATGCCGTGGTGCTCGCCTATATCGATCAGACGGTCGACCACACCACGACGGCCGGTTCGGAGCCCCCGACCACGAGCAACAGCAGCGTTCGGGTCACTATGGAGAAGGTCGACGGCCGCTGGCTGATCTCCGGCTTCGACCCGATCTAGGAGGCGCAGGTGGTGGGGATGACGGAGCCGGGCTGGATGGAGGTCGCCGCGCCGACGGTGCAGTTGCGCGCACTGACCTGGGGACCCGAGAGCGGCCCGATTGCGCTGTGCCTGCACGGATTTCCCGACACCGCCTACGGATTCCGCAAGCTGGCCCCGCACCTGGTGAGCGCCGGCTACCGGGTGATCGCCCCGTTCATGCGTGGCTACGTGCCGTCCTCGTTGCCGTCGGATCGCGCCTACAAACTGGGTGCGCTGATGGACGATGCCCTGCGGGTGCGGGCCGCCGCCGCCAATCCCACCGACGACGACGTGGTGATCGGCCACGACTGGGGGGCCGTCGCCGCAACCGGCCTGGCGGCCATGCCGGACAGCCCGTTTCGCAAAGCGGTGGTGATGTCGGTTCCGCCGGCGGCGATCCTGCGCCACCGCAGCCCCGGCCTGCTGCGACTGGTGCCCGGCCAGTTGCTGCGCAGTTGGTACATCAGCTATTTCCAGCTGCCGTTCGCACCAGAGCGGTCGGCGTCCTGGATCGTGCCGCTGCTATGGCGGCGCTGGTCACCGGGCTACGACGCCAGGGAGGATCTGCGTCACGTCGACGCCGCGATCGGCGCGCCGGACCGCTGGCGCGCGGCACTGGGCCCCTATCGCGCCACCATCCGCAACTACCGCCCGCCGGCCCGCTATGCAGACTTGCACCGGTGGTGGACCGCCGCGCCGCACCTGCCGACGCTGTACTTGCACGGCGCCGACGACGGTTGTATGACAGCCGATTTCACGCCCGCGGTGCGGTCGGCGCTGCCACCCGGGAGTGCGGCCGCAGTGGTCGAGAACGCCGGACACTTCCTGCACCTGGAGCGGCCCGACGAGGTGGGCCGCCGGGTAGTCGCTTTCCTGCGTGCGTGAGCGCGGTGTTCACCGAGCGCCTCGCAGCCGCGGATGTGCAATTCCTCCTGCTCTCCCACACAGTGCCCAATGACCAGTTCCTGCTCTACGTCTTCGATGGAATGCCCGATATTCCAAGCGCTCTCGCGCAAATCCGGCACAACGCCGAGACGTGTGACGATCTGCGGCTGTCGGTTCGCGACGACCGGTCATGGCGGTACCCGCGATGGGTGCGCACCGGGGTGGACGCCGAGCAGTTCGTGGTCCACGACGCGGTGGGGCAGTGGCAGCACTGCCTGGATTCGATGGTTCGGCTCGATCACCTGGACGTAAGCCGGATGACCTGGCGGATGCACGTGTTCCCGCCGAACGTGGTGGTGGTGCAGATTTCGCACGCCCTCGGCGACGGCACCCGGTCGGCGGCGCTGGCCGCCGCGCTGTTCGGCCGCCGCACACCGCTTCCCGCGGTGCGGCCCGCCCGGGGCAGTCTGCTCCTGCGTGGGATCGCCGCCGCCCGTGCGCACCGCGGGCTGGTCCGCGACATCGAGGCGGGCTTAGTTGAGCCGCCCAATCCGCCGCGTCCGGCGCTCAGTGTCAACGCGCGATCCGCCGGCATGCCGGTCTTGCGCTCGTTCGTCGTCGGCCGCACCCGGCTGGAATCACCGTCGGTTACCGTGGCCGCGTTGTCGTCGATCGGTGCGGCTCTGGGCGGCTATCTGGCCGGACGGGGCGAGGACGTCAGCCGGCTGGCCGCCGAGGTGCCGATGGCCGGTGCGGCCAACGCACACGTCCGCAATAACTTTCGAAACGTCACCGTCGGGCTCTACCCGGACCTGGAGCCGGGCCGGCGCGCCGCGCGGATCAAAGCCGACCTGGATGCTCAACGTCGCCGTGCCGGGCACCCCGCCGCGGTGGCATCAGCGGCGGCGTTCGCCGCCGTGCCGGCGCCGCTGCTGCGCTGGGGGATGAGGCACTTCGATCCGGACGCCGGTTCGGCGACGGTGTCCGGGCACACCGTTGTCTCCAGCGTCAACCGAGGTCCGGCCGATCTGACGTTCGGGGGATGCCCGGTGGTGCTCACCGCCGGCTACCCCGCGCTGTCACCGATGATGGGCCTGACCCACGGTGTCCACGGCATCGGTGACACGGTGGCGATCAGCGTGCAGGCCGATCCGATGGTGGTCGACGTGGACGACTACCTCGACCGGCTGGGGAATGCTCTCGGAGTGATTCGCGGCTAAACGCCGATCTCGGCGGCTAGTAATGAGGGATGGGGTTTCTCAAGCAGGAAGTGCCCGTCGTCGACTTCGCCGAGTGGAGCAAAGGCACCCGCTCGGAGAGGATCCGGCCGATGGCCCGGCACTGGGCCGAGGTCGGGTTCGGCACCCCGGTGGCTCTGCACCTGTTCTACGTAGCCAAGATCGTGGCCTACGTCGGCGTCGCGGCCTTGCTCACCAGGGGTCATTCCTGGACCGATCCCATCGTGTTCCAGAAAGTCGTGCTCTACACCATGCTCTTCGAGGTGGTCGGGCTCGGTTGCGGGTTCGGCCCGCTGAACAACCGGTTCTATCCGCCGATGGGTTCGGCGCTGTACTGGTTGCGGCCCAACACCATTCGGCTGCCGCCGTGGCCGAATCGGGTGCCGCTCACCCGGGGCGACAACCGCGACCCGATCGACGTTGCGCTCTACGGCGCCCTGCTGGCGGTGCTTGTTGTCGCGCTGCTCTCCGGACCCACCGCTGACGGCCTGCTGCCGGACTGGCAGTCCTGGGCCGTGCTGGCTCTGCTCGCCACCGCCGGCCTGCGCGACAAAGTGATCTTCCTGGCGGCCCGCGGCGAGGTGTACGCCCCGTTCGTCGTCGCCTTCCTGTTCGGCGGCGACAACATGCTGGTCGCCGCCAAGCTGGCCTGCCTGGCGATCTGGATGGGTGCGGCCACCTCCAAGCTCACCAAGCACTTCCCGTTCGTCATCTCCACGATGATGTCCAACAGCCCGGTGGTGCGGCCCCGGGCGGTCAAACGTGCCTTCTTCGAGGACTTTCCCGACGACCTGCGCCCCGGCCCGCTCTCCCGCGGGCTGGCCCACGTCAGCACGGCCATCGAGGGACTGGTGCCGCTGGTGCTGTTCTTCTCCCACGGCGGCTGGCTGACCGCCGTCGCGGCGGCGGTCATGATCGTCTTCCATCTCGGCATCCTGTCGGCCATCCCGATGGGGGTACCGCTGGAGTGGAACGTCTTCATGATCTTCTGCGTGCTGTTTCTGTTCGTCGGGCACGCTGACGCGGGGCTGACCGACATCACCAACCCGCTGCCGGTCATCCTTTTCGCGGTGATGGCCGGGATCGTTGTCGCCGGAAACCTGTTCCCGCAGAAGATTTCATTCCTGCCCGGCATGCGGTACTACGCCGGCAACTGGGACACCACACTGTGGTGCATCAAGCCCTCGGCCGAGGCCAAGATCGCCGGCGGCATCGTGGCGATCGCCAATATGCCCGCCGCTCAGTTGGAGAAGTTCTACGGCAGCAAAGAGGCCGCCCAGATTCCGATCTACATGGGGTACGCCTTCCGCGGCTTCAACACCCACGGCAAGGCGCTGTTCACCCTGGCCCACCGGGCAATGGCCGGGCAGGAGGAGGACGCTTACTCGGTCACCGACGGCGAGCGGATCTGCAGCATGGCCATCGGCTGGAACTTCGGCGACGGCCATCTGCACAACGAGCAGCTGATCGCCGCCCTGCAGCGGCGCTGCCACTTCGAGCCGGGCGAGGTGCGGGTGGTGCTGCTCGACGCCCAGCCCATCCACCGGCAGACCCAGCACTATCGGCTGGTCGACGCCGCCACCGGCGAGTTCGAACGCGGCTGGGTCGAGGTCGCCGACATGGTGGTCCGCCAGCCCTGGGACGACGACGTTCCGGTGCACGTGATGAGCCGCGCCGACCCGCCGAGCACCAGTCTTTGACCAAACGGTTGGTTGGTTGCCATGATCGATGGTGAACCCCATGAACCTAAGGAGAAGTCGATGGCGGAAGCGGTAATTGTCGAGGCTGTGCGCTCGGCGGTCGGCAAGCGCAACGGTGGTCTGTCCGGGGTGCACCCGGCCGAACTGTCGGCGCAGGTGCTCAACGGACTGGCCGAACGTGCGGGCATCGACCCCGAGATCGTCGACGACGTCATCTGGGGCTGCGTGATGCAGGCCGGCGAGCAGGCCCTCGACATCGCCCGGACCGCGGTGCTGACCGCGGGCTGGCCGGAGACCATCCCGGGTGTGACGGTGGACCGCCAGTGTGGGTCGAGCCAGCAGTCGGTGCACTTCGCCGCCGCCGGTGTGGTGGCCGGCCACTACGACGCCGTCATCGCCGGCGGTGTGGAGTCGATGTCGCGCACCCCGATGGGCGCCTCGCTGGCCAATGGGGGCAACCCCTTCTCGGCCAACTTCAAGGCCCGCTACGACCGAACCCCCAACCAGGGCGTCGGCGCGGAGATGATGGCCGAGAAGTGGGGTCTGACCCGCACCATGCTCGACCAGTTCTCCCTGGACTCACACGAAAAGGCAGGTGCGGCGCAGGCTTCCGGCGCCTTCGACGACCAGATCGTCGGCATCAAGGACGCCGATGGCAACATCATGAACTCCGACGAGGGCATTCGCCTGGGCACCACCCTGGAGAAGATGGCCGGACTCAAGACGGTCTTCAAGGAGGACGGTGTGATCCACGCCGGCAACTCCTCGCAGATCTCCGACGGTGCCGGCGCACTGCTGTTCATGTCGGCGGAGAAGGCGAAGTCCTTGGGCCTCAAGCCGCTTGCCCGGGTGCACACCGCGGTACTGGCCGGCGCCGACCCGGTGATGATGCTGTCCGCGCCGATCCCGGCCACCCAGAAGGCGCTGAAGCGCTCCGGCCTGAGCCTGTCCGATATCGGTGTCTTCGAAGTCAACGAGGCGTTCGCCCCGGTTCCGATGGCCTGGCTCAAGGAGATCGGCGCCGACGAGAAGAAGCTGAATCCCAATGGCGGCGCCATCGCGCTGGGTCACCCACTCGGCGGCTCCGGTGCGCGGATCATGACCACGCTGCTCTACCACATGCGGGACAACAACATCCGCTATGGATTGCAGACCATGTGTGAGGGCGGCGGCCAGGCCAACGCCACGATCCTGGAACTCCTCTGATGGCCGACGCGGTGTCGTCGGACGCGGCCCCCGGCGCTCTGACCGAGCGCCGGGGCAACACCCTGGTCGTCACCATCAACCGCCCGGAGGCGCGCAACGCCGTCAACCAGGCGGTCAGCGTCGGACTCGGCAACGCTCTGCAGCAGGCCCAGGACGACCCTGAGATCTGGGCTGTCGTCGTCACCGGGGCGGGGGACAAGTCCTTCTGCGCGGGTGCCGACCTCAAGGCGATCTCGCGGGGCGAGAACATCTTTCACCCGGATCATCCGGAGTGGGGTTTCGCCGGCTTCGTCCAGCACTTCATCGACAAGCCGGTGATCGCCGCGGTCAATGGGACCGCGCTGGGCGGCGGCACCGAGCTGGCCCTGGCCAGCGACCTGGTGGTCGCCCAGGCCAGTGCCCAGTTCGGCCTGCCCGAGGTCAAGCGCGGACTGATCGCCGCTGCCGGCGGTGTCTTCCGGATCGTCGACCAGTTGCCGCGTAAGGTCGCCATGCAGCTGCTGCTCACCGGCGAACCGATCGGTGCCGAGGAAGCCCTGCGCTGGGGCCTGATCAATCAGGTCGTCGCCGACGGTGCCGTCCTGGACGCCGCGGTTGCTCTGGCTGACCGGATCACCGGCAATGCGCCGCTGGCCGTGCAGGCCAGCAAGCGCGTCGCCGCGGGGGCCGACGACGGTGAGATCACCGCCGAGAAGGACGCCTGGAAGCGGTCCAACCGCGCCATGCGCGTGGTCTTCAGCTCCGAGGACGCCATGGAGGGACCCATGGCGTTCGCGCAGAAGCGTGCCCCGGTGTGGAAGGCGCGCTAGGCGCGCCTTCCAGGAATTACGCCGCCGGTGTGGCGGTGGTCGTGGTCGGGGTGGCTGCTGCCGACGACGGAGCGGTCTCGGCGGCCGACGACGGCGCTGAGGACGCCGGCGAGGTGGCCGACGACTCCGCCGCCGACGGTTCCGCCGAGGTCGTCGGCGTTGCCGACGTCGTCGCGGTGGCGCTCGTCGTCGCCGACGTTGTCGCCGACGTCGTTGCCGAAGTAGTCGCACCGTTCTCGGCAGCCGGGGTCGGCGGGGTCAGCACGGTGTCGATCATGTAGATGTAGGCGCCGCGCGCGGTGTAGGCGCAGACCAGATTGGCTTCGTTGACCTTGATATCGCTGTTCTTGCCCGTGACGGTCACCGACCGGCCGTCCTGGGTGGGCATCTTGCCCTGGACGTCGTTCGGCCCGAGGTAACCCAGCACCATGTGGTAGAAGAGCGTTGGCAGCAGCACTACCGGGTCGGTCTTCAAGGTGTTCAGGGTGGCGGCGTCCAGCTTGGCGAAGGCCGCATTGGTGGGTGCGAACACCACGTAGGGGCCGCCGTCGAGGACATTGACGATGTTGATGTCGGGGTTCAGCTTGCCCGAGATGGCGTCGCTGAAGGTGCTCAGATCCGGGTTGCTGGCCAGCGCCTGCGACCCGGTCTGCAGCGCCATCGACTCGATCGAGCCCGGGCTTCCGGCCGGGTGCTTGCCGCGGTAGGCATCGCAGCCGGAGCCCTGCGGGTCGGGCACCTTTGTCGACGTGGGGACCGGGATGCTCGTGGTGGTGGGTGCCGGGGCGCTCGTGCTGGTCGGCGCGGGGGCCGCGGCGGACTCGCTAGCGGTCGCGGGGGCCGGTGCCGACTCGCTAGCGGTCGCGGGGGCGGGCGCCGTCGTGGTGGGCGCCGGGGAAGGCGTCGGCTCGGGATCGGCGTAGGCCTGCACGGCAGTCGGCAGGGCGATGGTCATCGCGGCAAGGGCCGCGGCAACGCCGAGGGTCTTGGGTCGAGTGCTCACGGGATCTCTCCTGGTTTCTCGTCATGCGGCGAAAGACCGCAACGACTGGGGCATCGTATCCGCGGGTCGATTCGTTACTCAAAACGACGAGGTCGGACCAAAAGTCCAGGTCGGTATCGGGGTGCTGTGAGCAGCCTTACGATGCTCGGCATGCGTGAGCCGTTGCTCCTCTCCGTTCTCGGTCGCAGCCCCCAACTGGACCCGCAGGCATGGGTGGCCCCCAACGCCGCTCTGATCGGGCAGGTGCGGCTGGCTGCGCGCGCCAGTGTCTGGTACTCCGCGACGCTGCGGGCCGAGGCTGAGCCGATCGACATCGGTGCCGGCACCAACATCCAGGACGGGGTGACCATCCACGTCGACCCGAAGTTCCCGGTCCGGGTGGGAGCCGGGGTGAGCGTCGGGCACAACGCGGTGCTGCACGGCTGCACGGTCGAGGACGGCGCCCTGATCGGGATGGGGGCGATCATCCTCAACGGCGCGGTGATCGGCGCAGGCTGCCTGGTGGCCGCCGGCGCCCTGATCCCGCAGGGCGCGGTGATTCCGCCGCGCTCGTTGGTGGCCGGGGTGCCCGGCAAGGTGCGCCGCGAGCTGAGCGAGGCCGAGTTGGCCCACAACCGCGACAACGCCGCGGTCTACGAACGGCTGATGGATATGCATCGCGACGCCAGCTGATGGGCAGTGACGTCAGGATTGCGTCATCGCTTCCGAGTGATTTTTTTCGTACGGTGGTCGGGATGCGCATAGACCAGATCCGCGCTGCGGCCACCAACGAGGCTGTGCCGCATGAGGAATGGCCTGCGGTGGTACGCCGCCGCCGGCTGATCGTGTGTGTCGTCCTGGTGGCCGGCGCGATGCTGATGGCGTATTCGCTGACACGCCCGCCCGGCGACGCCTCGTTCTACCTGTTGACGATGTCGCTGGCGGCTGTGTGGATCCTGGGCTCGCTGCTCTCCGGGCCGCTTCACCTGGGCCGGACCACCTGGCGGGCGACAGCCAAGCGCCCGGTGATCACCGGCGCGGTCACCGGGCTGCTGGTCGGTGGTGTCTTCCTGCTCGGTGGTTTGGTTGTTCGCCACATTCCGGCCGTCGCCGCCCCGATCACCAATGTGCTGGAGTACACCAACCACGGCCCGCTGTGGCTGCTGGTGGTGATCGCGATGGTCAACGGGGTGGCCGAAGAGCTCTTCTTCCGCGGTGCCCTGTACACCGCTCTCGGCGGCTTCTATCCCGTGCTGATCTCCACCGTGCTGTATGCGGCCGCCACTTTCGCCACCGGCAATCCGATGCTCGCCTTCGCCGGGGTGATTCTGGGCGCCGTGTGCGGGGTGCAGCGCCGCGCCACCGGCGGGGTGCTGGCTCCGGTGCTGACCCATCTGGTGTGGGGGCTGATGATGGTGCTACTGCTGCCGCTGGTGTTCGGGCTGTAGCGACGGGCGTCAGCCGAAGAGGTCAGCCGAAGAGGTCAGCCGAAGAGGTCGTTGAGTGTCACCGGCCGTTCGGCCAGCTTCTGCAGCACCCACCGATTCAGTGAGACGCCCTGCTCGAACGCTTCGACGACGAGCCGGCCATGCAGGGACGGCGACGCGCGGACGAGGATGTTCCCGCTGTAGCGACGATCGGTCAGCGACTCCGGTGGTGTTTCGCCGTCGGCAACGATGGCGTGGAGTGTCTCGGCGACAATGCTTTCCATGTCGGCGACGGCTTCATGTGCGGTGAAGCCTCGGCCGTACCGGCCCGGGAATTCCAGGCAGCGGGCCTGATATTCGTTGCTCTCCGGCGACCAGTCCGCCCGATAGCTGTAGTTGGGTGCCATTCCGCGATCGTGGCGGCAGTGGACCGATGTGTCACTTCACGTTGTGCTAGCAGATACGCAAGCACGCGCGTTGGTGATAGCGCACGTGATAGCGGTTCGGAAATGACGGCATTGATCCGGACAGGGCCCGTCCCTCAGGAGTCGGTGAACGCCGGTGTCCGGCGCTGCTGGAAGGCCTTGGTGCCCTCCCGGAAGTCCGGCGACACAAGCAGGATCTTCTGCCCCACCGATTCGCGGTCGAGCGCGCCGTCCAGTTGGGTCAGCGTCGCGGCGTTGATCGCCTGCTTGGTCTTGGCCAAGGCCACCGCGGGCCCGGACAGCAGTGTGGCGATCACCGCGTCGGCCGCGGCGTCGAGTTCGTCGGCGGGGTGCACCGAGGACACCAGCCCGTACTCGCACGCCTGTGTCGCGGTGAGCCGCTCGGCCAGCAGTGCCATCCGCATCGCTCGAATCCGGCCGACGGCCGCGGCGACCAGCGCGGTGGCGCCGCCGTCGGGCATCAGCCCGATCTTGGTGAACGCCAACAGGAAGAACGCCTTCTCCGATGCCAGCACCAGATCACTGGCCAACGCCAGCGAGACGCCGACGCCCGCGCACGGACCCTGCACCACTGCGACGACCGGCTTGGGCAGCGCGACGATGGCCTGCACAGCCCGGTTGGCTTCCACCAGCAGGCCGTCGACGGTGCTCGAACCAGCTTGTGCTCGTTGATCTTCCGCGCTGATACCGGCGCCAGAGCAGAATCCCCGTCCGGCACCCCGCAGTCGCACCGCCTTCACCGCGGGATCGGTGCCAGCCCGGTCCAGGGTGTCGGCAAGCGTCGACATCATGGCCTCGGTCAGCGAGTTCAGGCTGTCTGCCCGGTTGAACGTCACAGAGAGCAAATGGCCGTCGAGGGAGACGGTGAGGTCGTCGATACCGGTGTAAGGCTGCACGGAACAACACGGTACAAAGAGTCAACTCCAGACCATGAAGGGCGGTACGGCAATGGCGGGACCTCTGAACGGCTTGCGGGTCGTCGAACTGGCCGGCATCGGCCCCGGTCCGCATGCGGCGATGATTCTGGGGGATCTGGGCGCTGATGTGGTCCGCGTCGAACGCCCCAGCAAGTCGCCCGGTGCCAGCAAGGACTTCCTGCTTCGCAACCGTCGCTCGGTGACCGCCGACCTGAAGGACGCGGGTGACCGCGACCGCATCCTGGGGCTGATCGCCAAGGCCGACGTGCTGATCGAAGGCTTCCGTCCAGGTGTCACCGAGCGGCTGGGGCTGGGTCCGGAGGATTGCGCGAAGCTCAACGAGCGGCTCATCTACGGCCGGATGACGGGCTGGGGGCAGACCGGTCCGCGCAGCCAGCAGTCCGGCCACGACATCAACTACATCTCCCTCAACGGAGTGCTGCATGCCATCGGCCGCGCCGGTGAGCGTCCGGTCCCACCGCTGAACCTGGCCGGCGACTTCGGCGGCGGATCGATGTTCCTGCTGGTCGGCATCCTCGCGGCGCTCTACGAACGCGAGCAGTCCGGCAAGGGCCAGGTGATCGACGCCGCCATGGTTGACGGCTCCAGCGTGCTAGCCCAGATGATGTTCGCCTTCCGGCACACCGGCATGTGGAACGACACCCGCGGGGTCAACCTGCTGGACACCGGCGCCCCTTACTACGACGTCTACGAATGCGCCGACGGCCGCTACATGGCGGTCGGGTCGATCGAGCCGCAGTTCTACGCCGAACTGCTGGAGAAGCTCGAGCTGGACCCCTCGGCCCTGCCGCACCAGAACGACTTCTCCCGCTGGCCGGAGTTGCGCGCGGTCCTCACCGAAACGTTCGCCAAACATGACCGCGACCACTGGGCCGCGGTGTTCACCGGCAGCGACGCCTGCGTTACCCCGGTGCTCAGCTTCGCCGAGATCAAAACCGAACCGCACAACACCGAGCGCGGCGGCTTCTACACCGAGGACGGGTCGGTCTTCCCGATGCCCGCGCCCCGGTTCTCCCGCACCCAGCCCGGCAAGCCCACCCCGCCCCGGGCCGCGGGGGAGGACAACGAAGCCGTGCTGGGTGACTGGGTATAGTTCCCAACCAACCAGTAGGTCGACGTGAGAGGAAACGTACGCAGTGGAGATCAAAGACGCAGTAGCCGTCATCACCGGCGGGGCCTCCGGCCTGGGACTGGCGACCGCCAAGGCACTGCTCGACGAAGGCGCCAGGGTCGTCCTGCTCGACCTGCCCACCTCCAAGGGCGAAGACGTCGCCGCCGAGCTGGGTGAGCGCGCCCGGTTCGCCCCGGCCGATGTCACCGACGCCGATGCGGTGGCCAAGGCGTTCGATCTAGCCGAGACGCTGGGACCGGTGCGCATCGTCGTCAACTGCGCCGGCACCGGCGACGCCATCCGGGTGCTGGGCAAGGCCGGGGTCTACCCGCTGGAGAAGTTCGCCCGGATCGTCAACATCAACCTGGTCGGCACGTTCAACGTGCTGCGCCTGGGCGCCGAGCGGATGGCCAAGACCGAATCCGTCGGTGGTGAGCGCGGCGTCATCATCAACACCGCCTCGGTGGCGGCGTTCGACGGCCAGATCGGGCAGGCCGCCTACTCGGCCTCCAAGGGCGGTGTGGTCGGGATGACCCTGCCGATCGCCCGCGACCTGGCCGACAAGCAGATCCGGGTGATGACCATCGCCCCCGGGCTGTTCGACACCCCGCTGCTGGCGGGTCTGCCGGAGCCGGCGAAGGCCTCCCTCGGCGCGCAGGTGCCGCACCCGTCGCGGCTGGGCAATCCCAGTGAGTACGGTGCTCTGGCAGTGCACATCGTGGAGAATCCCATGCTCAACGGCGAGGTGATCCGCCTCGACGGCGCCATCCGCATGGCCCCGCGCTAAGACTTTCCGCGACGCAACGCTGACCCCAGGAGGACCGACCAGATGACCATCACCACGAAGTTCACCGAGACCTTCGGTGTCGAGCACCCGATCGCCCAGGGCGGTATGCAGTGGGTGGGCCGCGCGGAACTCGTTGCCGCCGTTGCCAATGCGGGCGCGCTGGGATTCCTCACCGCGCTCACCCAGCCGACACCGGCCGATCTGGCGCGGGAGATCGACCGGACCCGCGAGATGACCGACAAGCCGTTCGGGGTGAACCTGACGATCCTGCCGGCGATCAAACCGCCGCCCTATGACGAGTACCGCCAGGTCATCGTCGACGCGGGCATCAAGATCGTCGAGACCGCCGGCTCCAACCCGGCTCCGCACCTGCCGATGTTCCACGACAACGGCATCAAGGTGCTGCACAAATGCACCTCGGTGCGGCACGCCATCAAGGCCCAGAACCTTGGCGTCGACGGCATCAGTATCGACGGCTTCGAGTGCGCCGGTCACCCCGGCGAGGACGACGTGCCTGGCCTGGTGCTCATCCCGGCCGCCGCCAAGGAGATCGAGATCCCGATGATCGCCTCCGGTGGATTCGGTGACGCCCGCGGTCTGGTCGCAGCCCTGGCGCTGGGCGCCGACGGCGTCAACATGGGCACCCGCTTCATGTGCACCGTGGAGTCGCCGATTCACCAGAACATCAAGCAGGCCATCGTCGACGGCAACGAGTTGGGCACCGAGCTGATCTTCCGCAGCCTGCACAACACCGCCCGGGTGGCCAGCAATGCGGTGTCCCGCGAGGTGGTGGAGATTCTCGCAGGCGGCGGCCAGTTCGGCGACATCATGGAACTGGTGGCCGGAACGCGCGGCCGCAAGGTCTTCGACGACGGCGATCCCGACGCCGGCATCTGGACCGTCGGCACCGTCATGGGCCTCATCCACGACATCCCGACCTGCGGTGAGCTGGTCAGCCGGATGGTCAGCGAGGCCGAGGAGATCATCACCGGCCGGCTGGCCGGGATGGTGAACGCCACCGCCGGCGCGGCGGTCTAACAACCCGACAAACGCGACAGTGCCCGCCTGGAAACAAGGCGGGCACTGTGCTGTCGTCGGTGACGCGGCTCAACGACGCGGCGCATCGGGGCGCGCCGCGGGCGCTTGCGTCAGCTGGCGTTGGCCAGCGGCGGCATGTCCTCGAACTGCTCGGAGGTGTCACCCTCCACGAGAACATCGCCGTGATACAGGGCGTCGAAGTCAACTTTGATGACGTCAGCGCTGGTGTCGTCGATCCACATATCACTGAGCGTAGAGATAACCATTAAGGAATCATTGAGTCACGTTTCGGAAAATGGTGGCAATTCTTACCGGCGGGTAACGACACCCCGGCTTGGTTTGACCAGCACGGACGTCCCCGACCAGACTCGATTGCATACCGACCGGCCAGGGGGCCGGTAGGGAAGGGACAGTTGTGCTGTACCGAATCGCCTGGTTGGCGCTCCGCTCACCCCGTCGGATCTTGGCAGTCGCGGCATTCCTGACCGTGTTGACCGGCATCGTCGGGGTGCCGGTGGCCAACCATCTGTCCGCCGGCGGCTTCGCCGATCCCGGTTCGGAGTCAGCCCGGGCGGCGGCCGTGCTGGCAGAGAAGTTCCAGCAGACCGACCAGCAGTTGCTCCTCACCATTTCTGACCCGTCCGGCGCGGTGCGCGACACCGGGCGGGCCGTCGGCACCGAGATCGTCGCCACACTGGACGCCTCGCCCCACGTGCTGACCGTAACCTCGCCGTGGAACACCCCGCCGGCCGCGGCCGCTGAACTGCTCAGCACCGACGGCAGCACCGGCCTGATCATCGCCACGTTGGCCGGCGGCGAGAACAAAGCCCAGGTGTACGCCGTTGAACTCGCCGGACAGATGGTCGGCGACCGCGACGGTCTGACGGTTCGGGCCGGCGGCAGTTCGGTGATCATGACGCAGATCAACGAGCAGACGAAGCACGATCTGGTCCGGATGGAGATGATTGCCATCCCGCTGAGTTTCGTTGTGCTGGTGTGGGTTTTCGGCGGACTCGTGGCCGCGTCGTTGCCGATGGTCGTCGGGGTGATGGCGATCTTCGGCTCCATGGCCGTGCTGCGACTGCTGACCAGCTTCACCGAGGTGTCGATCTTCGCGCTGAACATCACGACCGCGCTCGGCCTGGCACTGGCCATCGACTACACGCTGCTGATCGTCAGCCGCTACCGCGACGAAGTCCGTTCCGGCGCAACTCCGGAGGCGGCCCTGGTGCGCACCATGTGCACGGCGGGACGCACCGTGTTGTTCTCGGCGGTGACGGTGGCGCTGTCACTGTCGGCGCTGCTGATCTTCCCGATGTACTTCCTGCGGTCGTTCGCCTACTCGGGGGTGGCCACTGTCGCCTTCGCGGTGGTCGCCGCGCTCATCGTCACCCCGGCGATCATCGTCGTCCTCGGGCACCGACTCGACGCCTTGGACATCCGCCGGTGGCTGCGCCGGGCACTGCGCCGTCCAGAACCCGTCGCCCGACCCGTCGAGCGGATGTTCTGGTACCGGTCGACCAAGGCCGTCATGCGCCGGTCCGTCCCGATCGGAGCGGCCATCGTCATTCTGCTGACGTTGCTGGGCACCCCGTTCCTGCGCATCGAGTTCGGCAGCCCGGACGATCGGGTGCTGCCCACGTCAGCGTCGGCACACCAGGTCGGCGACCAATTGCGCCAGGACTTTGCGAGCAATCTCGGCAATGGATTGAGCCTCGTGATCCCGGATGCGGCCTCGGCCACCGGTCCGGAATTGGATCGTTATGCCGCCGACCTGTCCCGGGTGCCCGACGTCACGCTGGTCTCCGCCCCCGGGGGAACGTTCGTCAACGGCAGCCTGGTCGGGCCGCCGTCGGCGCCGTCGGGCACGGCGGACGGCACCGCTTTCCTGTCGGTTCGCAGCACAGCGCCGCTGTACTCCGAGGCCTCCAAGACCCAGCTCGACCGGCTGCACGAGGTCCGCGAGCCCGCGGGCCGGGATGTGCTGATCGCCGGCGGAGCCCAGTTCAACCGCGACGTCGTCGAAGCGGTGACCTCACGGATGCCGTTGGTGCTCACGCTGATCGGGGTCATCACCTTCGTCCTGCTGTTCCTGCTCACCGGGAGCCTGCTGCTGCCGCTGAAGGCGCTGGTGCTCAACGTGCTGTCGTTGTCGGCCGCGTTCGGCGCGCTGGTGTGGGTGTTCCAGGAGGGCCACCTCGGCGCGCTCGGCACCACGTCGACCGGGACCATGGAAGCCAACATCCCGGTGCTGATGTTCTGTTTGGCCTTCGGTCTGTCGATGGACTACGAAGTGTTCCTGCTCGCGCGCATCCGCGAGTTCTGGCTGGCCTCCGGCCGGACCCGGGCCGACAGCGACGAGAGCGTGGCGCTGGGCCTGGCCCGTACCGGGCGGGTCGTCACCGCGGCGGCGCTGATCATGGGCATCGCGTTCGCGGCCATGATCGCCGCCCAGGTCTCGTTCATGCGGATGTTCGGGCTGGGACTCACGCTGGCGGTGCTGGTAGACGCCACCCTGGTCCGGATGGCCCTGCTGCCGGCGTTCATGCAGGTCATGGGCAAGTGGAATTGGTGGGCGCCGCGGCCGCTGGTCCGGCTGCACGATCGCATCGGCCTCACCGAGGAGCCGCCGCAACGGCCGGCCGTCGAGGGCGGGCCGCTGGTTACAGTGGGGAAGTGACCTCCGATACGGCAGCGCAGACGCTGAACCACCCCTTCTTCGCTCGGCTGTGGACGGTGATGTCGGCGCACGAGACCCCGGTTCTGCGTGGGCTGCGCACCGAGAATCTGGCTGGGCTGTCCGGCCGGGTGCTGGAGGTGGGGGCCGGCACCGGAACCAACTTCGCCTACTACCCCGACACGGTGCGGCAGGTGGTGGCTCTTGAGCCGGAGACCCAACTGGCGCCCAAGGCCCGCGAAGCGGCCGCCACCGCGCCGGTCCCGGTGACCGTCGTCGAGTCCACCATCGAGACCATGCCCGCGGAGGAGGCGGCCGAGCCGTTCGACGCCGTGGTCTGCTCGCTGGTGCTGTGCTCGGTCGATAACCCCGAAGATGTTCTGCGGCAACTGAACTCGCTCCTCAAGCCGGGCGGGGAGTTGCGGTACTTCGAGCATGTCGCCAGCTCGGGCTGGCGTGGGCAGTTGCAGCGCGTCGCCGATGCGACGGTGTGGCCGCGGATCTCCGGGAACTGCCACACCCACCGGGACACCGAACGGGCCATCGGGGGCGCCGGATTCGTCGTCGACGCCGCGCGGCATCAGTGGACGTTCCCGGCGTGGGTGCCGCTGCCGGTGTCGGAGGTCGCGGTGGGCCGGGCGGTCAAGGCCGGCTGACGAATTCGGTGGCCGTGCGCGTCGGCGGACTGACCAAACACCAAGGACCGAGTTAACCCAGCAGTTCGGGCAGCCGCTGCAGCAGGGTCGGCAGGGCGGTGGCCGCCTTCTCGCGAAGACTGGCCGTCACCGACTCTGAGAGTGGAGTCGGATCGGGATTGACCTCGATCACCGTCACCCCACTGGCCACCGCCACGTCGGGTAGCGCTGCCGCGGGGTAGACCAGCCCGGAGGTGCCCACCACCACCATGAGGTCCGCGGTCGCCACCGCCTCCACCGCCGCCTGCCAGGGTTCGTCCGGGAGCTGCTCGCCGAACCACACGATGCCCGGCCGGACCAACCCGCCGCATTCGCAGGGCAGCGGGGTGGCTTCCAGCTGGGCTTCAGGCATGTCGGGCAGCGGCCCGTGGTAACGCGAACCGCAGGTGTCGCACCAGAATTCCGACAAGCTGCCGTGCAGGTGATGCACGGTCTTGCTGCCGGCCCGCTCGTGCAGATCGTCGACGTTCTGCGTGATCACGGTGACGTCGGCGTACTCCTGCCACATCGCCACGGCCCGGTGACCGTCGTTGGGCTGGACCTCCTTGACCAGATGGTGGCGCCACAGATACCACGCCCACACCCGCTCCGGGTGCCTCTGCCAGCCGTCGGTGCTGGAGATCTCATACGGGTCGTACTTGGACCACAGGCCGGTCTTGTCGTCGCGGAACGTCGGCACCCCGCTCTCGGCGGAGATGCCCGCCCCACTGAACACCGCGATTCGCACGCCCTCAAGATAGCCGGTATCGCCCATACTCAAGTCCGTGCAATGGGTGCGCCTGGATGCCGAATCGGATGTGCCGCTGTTCGACCAGCTGCGGGTCGCGGTGATCGAGGCGATCCACGACGGGCGGCTAGCGCCCGGCACCCGGTTGCCCACGGTTCGCGAACTGGCCGGCGAGCTGGGTCTGGCCGTCAACACCGTGGCGCGCGCCTACCGGGAACTGGAAACCGCCGGCGTCGTCGAAACCCGGCGTCGGCTCGGCACCTTCGTCGCCCGCCAGGATCCCACCGACTCGGCGATGGCCGCCGCCGCGCGTGCGTACGCCGAAGCGGCCCGCGCGCTGGGCTTGGGACGGGCCGAGGCGCGACGGTATCTGGACGCCGAGTTCGGCGGTTGAGGGCCGCTCAGCCGAATTCGAGGAGGGCGTAGACGCCGCGGAACGGCTTCATCGGCCCGAACTTCCAGAACGCGGGGAAGGCCTTCTCGAACAGGAAGCCGCGGCCGGCCGGCATCGGCACATCGCGAACGTACTTCAGTCCCGGCACCTGGCCGACCAGGCTCCGCAGCTGATCGATCGACAGGCTGAACGGCATCGGCGGCACGCGGTACTGCTTGGAGGCACGAATACCCTTCGGGGCGACCTTCTTGATGATCGTCGGAGGCAGGTCGAAGAACATCTGTCCGCCGGGAAAACGCTTGGCGCACTGGGAGATCAGCTCCATGGCCTGGTCGGGCTGCAGGTACATCAGCAGGCCCTCGGCGGTGATGAACACCCCGTCGGACTTGTTTCCAGCGGCGTTGACCCGGTCGATCCAGCTGTAGTCCAGTGCCGATTGCGCCAGGTTGGTGATACGCGGGGACGCGGGCAGCAGTTCCTCGCGCAACGCGATCACCGGCGGCAGATCCACCGACACCCACCGGAACTGCGCGTCCGGCACCGCGGAGTCCAGCCGCCAGAAGCTGGTCTGGAACCCCTCGGCCAGCGCGACGATGGTGGCCCGGGGATGTGTGCGCAGGTAGTCGATGGTGCACCGGTCGGCGGCCAGGGAGCGCAGCGCCATCTCCTGGCCGCGGCGGCCGAACTTGTCGTAGTCCACGCGATAGGTGGTGGTGAAGGCGTCGCGCAGCCGGATGGCCATCGGGTCGTCGATGATGGCGCCGGGCAGCCCGGCCTGGTGTGCCCGGCCGTTGAGCGTCATCAGGGCGGTCTCGGAGACTCCGGTGAGTAAGCCGCTGCCGGCTTCGTTGCTGGTGGGGCTTTCCATCGGCCGAAATCTACCCGTTGCCCAGGAGTTTGTGCAGAGTGCGCAGGTTGCGGGTGGTGGTCGACGGCTTGTACCGGGGGCGGCCCATGGTGGCGCCGACGGCGGAGTCCAGCGTTGCGCCTTTGGGCACCTGCCAGTACAGCACCCCGTCGCCGCGGGCGATGAGCTCGTCGCGCCCGGGTCCGGGGACCAGTGCTGCCAGCTCGTCGAGCACCGCGGGGTCGCTGACGAAGGTGACATAGGACTGCCGGTCGGCTTCGTCGGGGAACGGGTAGGACTCGAACGGAGCGCAACGCGGCGGCGACATCGGCCATCTTCAGATTCACTGCGCCGACGTTGGCGCCGCGCAGGAATGCCGCGTAGCGATCCACTCTTGCGATGCTAGCCACGTAGGCTCGAAACCATGGTCCGACGGGCGTTCGACGACAAGCTGCTGGCGGTGATCGCCGACAACTCTCTGGGCGTGCTGGCCACCATCAAACGCGACGGGCGCCCGCAGTTGTCCAACGTCACCTACCACTTCGATCCCCGCGCCCTGTCGATCGGGGTGTCCATCACCGAAGCCCGCGCCAAGACCCGCAATCTGCGCCGGGACCCGCGGGCATCACTGATGGTCAGCTCCGACGACGGCTGGTCCTACGCCGTCGCGGAGGGCGACGCCGTGCTCAGCCCGCCGGCGACCGCGCCGGACGACGAGACCGTCGAGGGTCTGGTGGCGCTGTACCGCAACGTCGCTGGCGAGCACCCAGACTGGGACGAGTACCGCGAGGCGATGGTGACCAACCGGCGGGTGTTGCTGCGGTTGCCCATCAGCCACGTGTACGGGATGCCGCCGGGTCTGCGCTGACCGACGAGAGCGGCGTCCGCTCGTGTTCTCCGCGGTGGGCTAACCTGCCACCATGGCCAAATCGGAATCCGCCCCGCAGGACGAACCGCAGGACGACACCAAGCGCAAGTTCCGTGAGGCACTGGAGCGAAAGAAGGCCAACTCGGCCGGTGCCGCGGCACGGGCCGAGGGAGTGGGCAATCAAGCCCACGCCCACGGCCCGGCCGCGCAACGTCGCACCTTCCGCCGGAAGAGCGGCGGCTAGCACCGGCTCAGTGGTGGGTGGCCTTCTCAGCGCCCACTCCCGTCAGCGAGCGGACCTCCATCTCCGCATTGATTTCCGGGTCGCCGGTGTCGCGTGACGTCAGCGTCCCGATGATGCCGAGGATGAACGCCAACGGGATCGACACGATGCCCGGGTTCGACAGCGGAAACCACTGGAAGTCCGAGCCCGGCAGCATCGCGGTCTTGGATCCCGATACCGCGGGGGAGAACACGATCAGCACGATGCAGCTGATCAAGCCGCCGTACATGCTCCACAGCGCGCCGCGGGTGTTGAACCGACGCCAGTACAGCGAGTACAGGATGGTCGGCAGATTCGCCGAGGCCGCCACCGCGAACGCCAACGCCACCAGGAACGCCACGTTTTGACCGTTGGCAAGGATGCCCAGCCCGATCGCCAGCACTCCGAGCACCACCGCCGTGATGCGCGACACCTTCACCTGTTCGTCCTCGGTGACCTTGTGGCTCTTGAGCACGGACGCGTAGACGTCATGGGCGAACGATGCCGACGCGGTGATGGTGAGGCCGGCCACCACGGCCAGGATGGTGGCGAAGGCCACCGCCGAGATGACGCCGAGCAGGATCGTCCCGCCGAGTTCGAACGCCAGCAGTGGGGCGGCGGAGTTCTGTCCACCCGGGGCCTTCAGAATCGTGTCCGGCCCCACCAGTGCCGCGGCGCCGTAACCGAGGATGAGGGTGAACAGGTAGAAGGCGCCGATGAGGCCGATCGCCCAGACCACCGATCGTCGTGCTTCCCTGGCGGTGGGCACCGTGTAGAACCGCATCAGCACGTGCGGCAGGCCGGCGGTGCCGAGCACCAGAGCGATGCCGAGGGACAACAGGTTGATCTTCGAGGTTGTCGATGTGCCGTACTGCGCACCCGGCGCCAACACGTCGCGCTCGGCGACACCCTTGGTGGTGGATTGCTGGATCATCTCCTGCGCGCGTCCGAGGATCTCGGAGATGTTCAGCCCGAACTTGGCCAGCACCAGAACGGTCATGAATCCCGCACCGCTGATCAGCAACACCGCCTCCTCACGCCATGGCGAGTTAGCAGCTGACCTCCGACCCCGCCGCCGATTAGCTGCTGTCGGAGGACCCTTTCGCCCTGCTGGTCGGGATGCTGCTGGATCGGAACCCTCAGTATCCGAGCCATTCCGGGCCGCTTGCCCCGCGGGGAGAGACGACTGGGTGTCCGGGCACGTTCCAGTGGCCTGGCGTCTTGGAGAACGTGATGCCGGGCTCCAGATGGACCTGTTTGCCGTAGGCGCCGGTGAACGAGATTCCACCGGTCAAAATTGGTTTGTGGTCGGGCTTTTCGATCATTTCTTTGACATAGGCCGGGTCGAACACCCCCAGCTGTGAGTACCACATGGAAAACCGGGTCAGCGAGCAGCGCACGTGGTAGCTGCCACCGTTCTTCGCGCGCAGGATTAGCGCGGCGACGATGCCCATGGCCGTGAGGTAGCCGGCGAGGTAGTCGTTAAGGATCACCGTCGGCGGCAGCAGCGGGTGATCTTCGGAGCCTTCCAGGACGGCGTAGCCCGACGTGCAGTTCGCGTCCATATCGAACCCGCCCCGGTCCTGCCAGGGGCCTTCCCAGCCGAACGCGCGCAGGGAGGTGTAAATCATGCCCGGGCGGAGCGCCGCGACCTGCTCGGCGGACAGCCCCAGGTTGGCGATCTTTCGGCCGCGGAAGTTCTCCACCACCACATCGGCGCCTTTGAGGACCTCTTGGGCCTTCGCCTTGTAGGCGTCCTGGGCTAGATCCATCCAGGTCGACCGGAATCCCAGGTGGGTGTCTTGCAGCAGCGCATCGTATTCGTATTCGGGCCGCGCCATGTGCAACACCTCGGCGCCCTGCTCAGCGAGGGTCCGTCCGGTGTTCGGTCCGGCGATGACGTGAGTGAAGGCGGCGACTTTGATACCCGACAGTGGTCGGGACGGATCGACCAGCGGAGGAAGTTCGGGGTCGCTGTCGCCGATCTTGATGATCTCGATCATCGGGGTTTGGGCCAGAATCTGGCCCTGCGGGTGGGTGTACCACTCCTGGGGTGTGCGGACCATCGCGCCGATCATCCCGCGTTCGGCGGCGGCGTTCTCCAGGTCCAGAGCGTTCCACTGCGCGATGGCCGCGGCCATCGCGTCCTTGTTCAGGTCCGCCTTCAGTAGTGACATCCATTGGGGCACTGCGTTCGGGTAGGCGGCGGTGGGCAGATACCAGCGGCCATCCTTGGTCGGAAACATATTGAACCCCAGTGGGTTCACCTTCGGATCGGCGAAGTAAACCTGGTAGGGAAAGCCGCCTACCGTGGGGGTGAACATCGCCAGGGGGTTGATGTGGACGGCGGCTCGTCGAAGATCGACCGACAGATCTTGGGCCGGGCCGCCGCGCATCCGGTAAAAAATCTGCGTGGCGGCCGCTGGACCCATCATGCCCATGGCCATGATGGCCCCAAGTCGGTGATTGCTGGGCAGGATCGGGTCCTGTCCGGTAAAGGTGATCTGTCCCCCGGTGTCGGCGGGGTCCAAGCCCACACCGCCCAACAGTGCCGCGAAGTCCGCCTGGATGTCGGTGTTGTCGGTAACCTGCGTCGGTTGCCACCGCTCGGGCATGCCTTGCTCCTTAATTTTCGGTTTCATGTCGTCTGGTAAATCGGCACGGGAATCGAGAAGGCACATGTCAGCAGGTATCGATGACCTCGTTGACCGCGGTCGATCAGCCCAATAGCGCCATCGACAACACGGTAGTCGAATCGGCAACTGTGTAGTCGAAATTGACGACTCGGCGGTTGAATCGTCGGCTCGGCGACGAACCACCATGTGCCCGCTACCCACCGACGGCTGAAATGCAGAGCCAACTGGAGTGATGGCCGATGCACGGATCGCCACCCATTGCCGTAGTTAAATGGTGAAGTGGAAACACTGCGACTGACTGGCGACACTGAGGCCGACCTTCTGCTCAGCGAATGCCCGTTTGCCCTGTTGGTCGGGATGCTCCTCGACCAGCAGATCCCGATGGAGGTCGCGTTCGTCGGGCCGCGGAAGATCGCCGACCGGCTCGGCGGGATCGACGCCCGGCTGATCGCCGACTGCGACCCGGACCGGTTCGCCGCGCTGTTCGCCGAAACCCCTGCCGTGCATAGGTTTCCGGGCTCGATGGCCAAACGTGTCCAGGATCTGGCCCGCGAGATCGTCGACCGCTACGACGGCGACGCCGCCGGGCTGTGGACCCATGGCGACCCCGACGGCGCCGAGGTGCTGCGCCGCCTCAAGGCGCTGCCCGGATTCGGCGACCAGAAGGCCAGGATCTTCCTGGCGCTGCTGGGCAAGCAGTACGGGGTGACACCGGCCGGCTGGCGCGCCGCGGCCGGCGACTACGGAAAACAGGGCACCCACATGTCGATCGCCGACGTGGTCGACAAGGGCTCACTCGAGCAGGTCCGGGCGTACAAGAAGAAAATGAAGGCTCTCGCCAAAGAGAGCGCAGCCAAGCAGGGCAAGGCTTAGCCCAGGAGATGGAGAAACCATGAAGACACACCTGAACTGCCCGTGCGGTGAAGCGATCCGGGGCAAGGACGAGGACGAGTTGGTCGAACTGGCCCAGGCCCACCTGGCCGAGGCGCACCCCGGCATGCACTACGAGCGCGAGCACATCCTGTTCATGGCCTACTAGTGCGGGAATTCAGCCGCGGCTCCCTGACCTTCGACGTGGTGGACAAGGGGCCCGCCGACGGCTTGGGGTCGCTAGGTCAACTCAGCGGCGGCGCTTCCTGGTTCCGGCCTTGATGCCCACCGCCGCCTCCAGGTCGGTGAGTGCCTGTTCGGTGAACGGGATGAGGGTCTCGATGTTGGTCACGATGTCGCGGTCGACGACGTAGCCGATACCGGTCTGTTCGGCGTAGGAACACACGGTCACGTTGAGCCCCATCCCGTCCCAGATCGACGAGATCGGGAAGATCTCGTCGACCGAGGCGCCGTTGAAGTACATCGGCTCCGGTGGGCCTGGCACATTCGAAATCGGCAGGTTGAAGCTGGGCGGCACCTTGGCGTCGAACGGCAGCATCGGCAGCAGGATCGTCGGGCCGATCGCCGGACCCATCGCCGCCACCGTGGCCCCCGCACCGTGTTCTTCCACCTGCTGCTTGACGTTGGCCATCCCGTCGTGGATCAGCGCCAGCCGCTCGGCGGGATTTTCGACGTCGGTTCCCAACGGGCACAAGCCCAATCCGAATTGATTTCCGTGGCTGTCGGCGGCGGCGCTGCCCCGGCCGCGGACCGTCACCGGGCAGATCGCCACCAGTGACTTGTCGGGCAGTTCGCCGCGCTCGGCCAGCCACCCGCGCAGACCTCCGGCGATGACGGTCATCACGACATCGTTGCCGGTCACCCCGGCGGCCTCCTGCACGCCCTGGATGCGGGACCGGTCCAGAGTCGCGCCCGCGACGGAGCGGAAGGGTCCCAGTGAGACGTTGAACCGGGTGCGCGGCGCGCTGAACGGCGCGACGATGCTGCGGGTCACGAGGCTGTTGACCACATTGGACAGCTGGCTCTCGACCACCTTGGCGGTCAGTTCCACTCCAGCGGAGGCTGTTTCGGTGAGGGTGCGCAGCGCCGAGAGCAGGATCGGCGGCCTGCGCCGCTCGGGCCGGGTGGCATCGGGCGCGGGCGAGGCGGCGGCGAAGAACGGTGGCATGCCGCGCTCGTCGGGATCAGGGCTCAGCGACGAGGTGATCATCTGCAAGCCGGCCACCCCGTCGACGACGATGTGGTGCACCTTGATGTAGAAAGCGAACCGCCCGTCGGGCAGCCCGTCGATCAGATACGCCATCCACAACGGGCTGGAGCGTTCCAACCGCAGCGCGTGCAGGTCGGCCACCATCTCCCAGAGGCCGTCCATCCCTTTCTCGGCGGCCACCGTCCGGCGCTGGACGTGGTGGCGGAGATCCAACCCGCCGCCCCTCTCGGTGACGTCACGCCACGCCCACATGAAGCCGGTGTCCACTCCACTGTGCGGCATCCGGCGCAGCCTGGGGTCCACCTCGACCGAGGAGGCCAGGGTCTCCTCGTAGATCCGCTTCACATAGTCCTCGGGGTCCTCGCCCTCCGGGGGGCTGAGAACGAGCAGGGCCGCGACATGCATGGGGCTGGAAACCACCTCAGCCGCGAGCATCAACGAGTCGAGGGGATCGAGGATCTCCATTGCCACCCCTGTCTAGGTGTCGCGCGTTAAGGAACGACTGATGAGCCGATGGTCGGCATAAAGGTGCACTGCTTATCCAGTGTGGTCACCTGACCGAAGATCGTCGACATGACCGACCCGGGGCCGGTGTCCACGATGGCGGTCAGGGTGGTGGGGCCCTGCGGATTGATCGCGGGATTCGGCGTGAGCGTGGCGGTCCCGGACTTGCCCGTGGTGAGGTTCACCCAGGTGACATTGAGCGGCAGCTTCTGCTCCGCCGCTGGTGCCGGCGTGCCCACCGCGGTGAACACGTAGGCCAGCTGCCCGGCGGCCGGACCGGGTGCGGGAATCTTGGCCGGACCGGCCACCGCGATCGCCGCGGCGATCACATTGCCGCCGTCTTTCATGCAGCCGTTGCTGATCGACGGATACATGAAGTCCTGGGTCGGGGGGGTAGCCGGGTCGTACGGGGTGACCGGGCCCGGGGCGGGCGCCGGGGCGGGCTGTGCCAGCGCAACGGGCACCGCGCCCGGGGCAGCCGGCGGCGCCGGCGGTGCGGCCACCAGGGTCGGCACCTCGGGCAGCGCGCCCTGTTCGGGACCGACGGCGCGCTCCGGGTTCACTCCGATGGGCAGATGCGCCTCGGTGCCTGGGGCTGCGCCCGGGGCCGGCACATGCTGCTCCAGCGGAATCGGGCCATTACCCGGACCGGGGGTCAGCAGCGGCGCGGTGCCGTGCGCCGCCCCGCCGGCCTGCTGGGTGATGGCCGCCGCGGGTGGGGCCAGCGACGCCGCGCCACCGTCCTGGACGAACCTGGTGACGGCCTGCGCCAGCGACAGCGAGCCCTCCGGGGTGGCCGCGTTACCGGCCAGCTGGGAGGCCGCCGCCAGCAGCAACTCCTGCGCCGACTTGGGATCGGCCGCCGCCTGCTGGACCACCGGGCTCAGGCTCTGCACCGCCTCCAGTCCGGGCAGCTGACCCGGATCCAGCGGGATGGTGGGGTCCGCAGCCGCGACCGGGCACACGGCCACGGTCAGGGCTGCGGTCATCAGGCCGGTCATCAGGCCGGTGGCCAGCTTGGCGAACGTAGGCACGGGGGTGCTCCCTTGTCGGGTGGTGGGGCGGATGTCAGGGCAGGGCGGTGAGCAGCGGCAGCGGGTTGATCACTGCCACGGATGGAGCCACCGGAGCCACCGGTGCGGCAACCGGTGCCACCGGTGCGGCCGCGGGGCCCAGGCCCACCAGATTGGCCGGGAAGCCCAACTGGCCGAGCAGCGGAGCCAGAGTGGGCGCGGGGGCCACCGGGGCGGCCACCGGAGCCAGCGGCGTGGCGGGGACAGCGCCGGGCACAGCGGGTACCGCGCCGGGCACCGCGATGGGCGACACCGGCAGCGTGTTGGGTGCCGGGGCGCCGATCATTCCCGATGCGCCGTTGAGGGCGGTGGCCGCGGTCTGCAGCACCGCGCCGACGCCGGCCGGGTTGGCGAACTGCTCGATCATGCTCAGCGCGGGCAGGCCGGGGATGGCGGGCGGCACAACCGGGTCCGCGGCGGCGGAGGCGCTCAGCGCGACAGCGGCCGCACCGAGCCCGGCGACGGCAATTGCATTGGCGGCGAACAACTTTGCGAAATGTGACATTGGAATCCATTCCCTCGATGGCAGGTCTGTGAACTGAACGTATCGAGTTGCAGGAGTTACTCAAGGGACACGTGTGGCGGTTATTCAACCGTTACGGGAGTGATGGTCATCGGTGACTCAAGCCTGTTCGGCCGGTTCGGTGCGATTTCGGGCGCCCAGCGCACGAAACCGCACCGAAGTGTCGCGTCGTTAGAGTCGCGTAGTGGACACCGCGTCGGCAGGGCACGCCGTGATCGGCAGGCTGGCGGGCTTGGCGCCGGTGATGCTGGCGATCAGCGTCGCCGCCCGCCTGGCGTGGACCTTCCTGGTTCCCAACGGCGCCAACTTCGTCGACCTGCACGTGTACCTCGGCGGCGCGGCCGCACTCGATCACCCCGGAACGCTGTACTCCTACGTCTACGCCGACCAGACGCCCGACTTCCCGCTGCCGTTCACCTATCCGCCGTTCGCCGCTCTGGTGTTCTACCCACTGAGCAAGCTGCCGTTCGCTGTGGTGGCGCTGGGCTGGCAACTGGGCATCATCGCAGCGCTCTACGGGGTGGTGCGGGTCAGCCAACGACTGATCGGTGCCGGCGGGCAGGAGCGAAGCGACTCGGGGATCAGTGTCGGCCCCAACGACGGTCGCCGTTCGGCGATGCTGTGGACGGCGGCCGGCATCTGGACCGAACCGCTGCGCAGCACCTTCGACTACGGGCAGATCAACGTCTTTCTGGTGCTGGCCGCACTGTGGGCCGTCCAGAGCACCCGCTGGTGGGTCTCCGGTCTGCTGGTGGGCACCGCGGCCGGGATCAAGCTCACCCCTGCCATCACCGGTCTGTACTTCGTGGGCACCCGGCGTTGGGCCGCGGCGGTGTTCTCGGCGGTGGTGTTCGCCGCCACGGTGGCCGTATCGATCGCGGTGATCGGCCAGCAGGGCCGGTTCTACTTCACCGACCTGCTGGGCGACGCCAGCCGCATCGGCCCGATCGGGACGTCGTTCAACCAGTCCTGGCGCGGTGGGATCTCTCGCATCCTCGGCCACGACGCCGGATACGGGCCGCTGGTGCTGGCCGGGATCGCGATCAGCGCGGTGCTGGCGCTGCTGGCGTGGCGTGCGCTGGCGCCGGCTCGCCGGCAGCGTGACCAGCTGGGCTCGCTGCTGGTGGTCCAGCTGTTCGGGCTGCTGATCTCACCGATCTCCTGGACCCATCACTGGGTCTGGTTGCTGCCGTTGATGATCTGGCTGTTCGACGGGCCATGGCGCGACCGCCCGGGCGCCCGGCCACTGGGCTGGAGTTGGCTGGCTCTGACCCTGCTCGGGGTGCCGTGGCTGCTGAGCTTCGCCCAGCCCACCATCTGGGAGATCAGCCGACCCTGGTACCTGGCGTGGGCGGGCCTGGTCTACATCGTCGCGACGCTGGTCACGCTGGGCTGGATCGTTACGACGGGCCGGCCAGTAGCCGGTCGATCTGCGCGGCCAGCTCCACATCCTTCTCGGTGATCCCGCCCTCGGAGTGGGTGCTCACCGCGAAATGCACCGTGCGCCAACGGATATCGATATCGGGATGGTGGTCGGCACGCTCGGCCAGCTCCGCCACCCGCCGGACCACGTCGATCCCGTCCAAGAAGGTGGGGAACGTCACCGACCGTCGCAGGGCACCGTCGGCGCGCTGCCAGCCCTCCAGCGCCTCGGCAGCGGAATCCACGTCGTCATCGCTCAATGCGGCCATGACCTACTGCCTACCCGCTGAGTGGTGAGTCACGCAGTCGTTTCGCCCCCGATGTCGGTATACCGTCACCGGCCATGCAGGTTGTGGTGGCCGGAGCGCTGATCGCCGACGGCGCTCTGCTGGTGGCCCAGCGGCAGCGTCCGCCCGAACTGGCCGGACTGTGGGAGCTGCCGGGGGGCAAGGTGGCGGTGGGGGAGAGCGAGCCGCAGGCCCTGGTGCGTGAACTGCGGGAGGAACTCGGGGTGGACGTCGTGGTCGGTGAGCGACTCGGCGCCGACGTGGGCCTCGGCGACGGGCTCGTGCTGCGCGCCTACGTCGTCGAACAGGCCGGCGGCACCGTGCATCCCCACGACCACGGCGCCCTGCGGTGGATTCAGGCCGCCGAACTCGCCGACCTGCAGTGGGTTCCCGCCGACCGGGCCTGGATTCCGGCGTTGGCGGAGCGGCTCAACCGGCGCGGCTGACGGCGTTTTCGCGAACCGGGTGCCGCACTGCGACAATCTGCGGCGTGACTAGCCCTGCAACCAAGCAAGATTTCCGCAACGTCGCCATCGTGGCGCACGTCGACCACGGCAAAACGACGCTGGTGGACGCCATGCTGCGGCAGTCCGGAGCCCTGACCCACCGCGGCGACGACACCGTCGAACGCCTGATGGACTCCGGGGACCTGGAGAAGGAAAAGGGCATCACCATCCTGGCCAAGAACACCGCGGTGCACCGGCACAACGCCGACGGCAGCATGACGGTGATCAACGTCATCGACACCCCGGGCCACGCCGACTTCGGTGGCGAGGTGGAACGCGGGCTGTCCATGGTCGACGGCGTGCTGCTGCTGGTCGACGCCTCCGAGGGCCCACTGCCGCAGACCCGCTTCGTGCTGCGTAAGGCCCTGTCCGCCCACCTGCCGGTGATCCTGGTGGTCAATAAGACCGACCGGCCCGACGCCCGGATCGCCGAAGTGGTCTCGGAAAGCCATGACCTGCTACTCGACGTCGCCTCGGATCTCGACGCCGCGGCGCAGAAGGCCGCCGAGGACGCTCTGGGCCTGCCGACCCTGTACGCCTCCGGGCGGGCCGGTATCGCCAGCACCACCGAACCGGCCAATGGTGAGAACCCCGACGGGGCGAACCTCGACCCGCTCTTCGACGTGTTGCTCGAACACATCCCGCCGCCGCAGGGCAACCCCGAGGCCCCGCTGCAGGCCCTGGTCACCAACCTCGACGCGTCGGCCT
>JAULZA010000040.1:68114-75976 GCA_032117575.1 Mycolicibacterium sp. | reverse complement strand
ACCGCCCCGGCGGCCAGGCCGGTGGCGCGCCGGTACTCGTCGGACTCCGGGGTGCAGTTGAGGTCCCCGGCCAGCAGCGCGGGCAGCGACTCCCGTCGCTGCGTCTCATCCCCGAGCACCTCGGCCAGATGGGTCACCAACGCCGTCATCTGCACGCTGCGGCGCGAAGAGTTTTCCAGTCCGTGCTCCAGGTGGGTGCCCGCCGCGATGAACGGACCGCCCTCCTCGGCGGGCCGGTGCACCCTGGTCACCAGCACGTGACGCCAGGTCGGCGCGCCGGCCTCGTCGGGCAGCGGGCAGAGCCGTTCGACGGTCAGCGGCCAGCGGGACAGCACCGCGTTGACCACCCAGTAGGTGGCCTCGGGGTAGCGGTCGAACCCGGCGAGGTCGGCGGCGGTCACCGCGTGCAGGCCGAGTTCGTCGCTGAGCCGGGCGGCCTGGGTGGTGCCGTCGCGCTCGATCCACGATTCCTGCAGGGTGAGCACGTCCGGTGCGGTCTGTTCGATCCACCACCGCAGCGCGGCGTGCCGGCCGGCCCATTCGCCCACCCGGCCTTGCACATTCCACGTCATGATCCTCATCGGGCCGGCCTACGAGGTGAGCACGACCAGGTACTGCCCGCCGCCGGCCTGGATCCGCGACTCGACGTGCAGGCTCGGCGCCAGCCGACTCAACCGATCCACCAACCACTGCGCAGCGGCGACGGCATCGGCTTCGGTGGGGCATCGGCCCATTGCCTCGCTGCCGCGCTTTCGGGCCAACCGCTCGACGCTGGTGATGATCGACGCCGGGTCGGCGACGAAAAGCTCCTTGGGCCAGTGCACTATTGGAGCAACGGCACCCTTCTTGGTGTTACATCCCCGGTGCGCCAGCCGCTCGCTACCGAACAACGAATCCGGGCCCTTGGCTTTGGCTTTGCTCTTGGTGGTCATGCTGTCGATGCTCGGACCGCGCTCGTCGTTGACCGACATATCCGGGTCCACCGCCTCGTCGCAGAGCCAGCACCGCCAGCCGTCGGCCTCCCCAACCTCGTCAAGCCGAGTCATCGTTGCTGCGCACCGAGAACCCGGCGCAGACCGGCGGCCGCACGGTCACCGATCACGCCGAACATCAGTCGCAAGCCCAGGTCGCCCACGCGCAGCACGCCGTTCAAGCGCAGATCTGCGTCGTAGGTGACCACCGATCCGGAGCCGTCCGGCTCGACGGTGATCCGGTCGATCGAGGTGAACACGGCGCTGCGGGCCACCACCAAGACGTTTCGCGGGGCGTCGTACTCCTCGGTCACGTACCGCAAGGTCAGGTCGCGGCCGACACCGGCGACGGTGACGTCGAACACGGTGTCCGGGCCGCCGCCGGAGCCCTTCACCTGCTGGACAGCCTTGACACCGGGATCCCACTTGGCGAAGTTGCGCAGGTCGGCCATGTAGGCGAACGCCTCCTGCGGAGTCTTCGCGGTCTTCACGGTTGTCACATAGCGGGCCATAACCACCCCTTTCGATGACGTTCAGTGTGCGCCGTTCCTCATCCCGCTACCAATCCGGCCGACCGTCGGCTCCGAATGCAGGGGGTGACAGCCGGTTACCGTGCCGGCATCTGACAAACAGCCAGCCGCGACGACTGCGTCGCAGGCTGCGGGGAAGGGTTTAACCATCGTGGAGACGTTGATCAAATGGCTCGGGCCGGGTGCGGTCGTGGGCGGCCTGGGCGCGGCGATGTTGTGCGGGGCGGGTCTGGCCAGCGCCGACACCGGCCAGGACGCCGGTTCGGGGGACCGGGCTTCGCAGGCCAGCGCCTCGCGGTCCGACGCCGACAGCCCCGCCCGCAGTGCCCGCTCGGGCACCCGCGGGGCGTCCGCCCGCGTCGCCGCGCCGGAGGCGCAGTCCTCCCGCGCCGAGACACTCCCTGATTTGGCCGTCGAGGTGCCTACGCCGCGTGCTCGGGTCTCGGTGGAGCCGGAGCCGGTCGCACTGCCCAATGACAACGAGCCGGTCGCGGCGGCGCTCGCGTCGGCCGCACCCGCGGCGGCGGTCGTGGCCAAGCAATCCGCCGCTCCCGCAGCCGCAGTTGCGGCCAGCTCGCCGGCCCCGGCGGCCGCCACCACGGCGGCTCCGGCCCCGGTGGTGCCATCGAGCGTGCCCGTGGACCCGGCGCAGTTCGCCGGCACCTACTACGAGCAGGGCAGCGTCAAGCAGTTCTTCTCCTTCGGCCTGGTGAACACCAAGGCGGTCTATACCGCGAAACCGAACGGCACCCTGGGCGTGCAGAACTCCGGCAACTACTTCTTCAAATGGGGTCCGAAGTCGTCGATCACCGGTTCGGCGGTCCCGGTCAACTCCACCAACACCGCGCTGAATGTCGGATTCGGCGGCACTCCGTCGGCGAACCCGCCGGGCAACTACCTGATCCTCGATCGCGCCCCGGACTACAGCTGGGTCATCGTGAGCGACCCGAGCGGTCGCAGCGGCTACATCCTGACCCGCAGCAAGACCATCGACCCGGCGACGTATCAGCAGTTGCTTGCCAAGTCGCGGGCCCTCGGGGTGACGGGGCGCATCACGCCGACGACCCAGTACCGGTGAGCCTGCGGGCGGTCGCTTACGACATCCGCCAGCGTTCCCACGCGGCCTGCCGCGAGGTGCCGGATATCTCGGCGACCTGACTCCACGAGTTGGACTCCGCCACCAGTCGCGCGGCGTTGCCGACCTGCTGGCCGGTGTAGGCGACGATCCGCAGCAGTTCGGCGAACCCTTCGCGGGTGCCGCGGCCGCTCAGTTCGTCGACGGCCCGGCAGATGAGCGCGCCCAGCTCGGCCTCGGTCAACCCGTCCAACGGCGCCTCGGCCGCGGAGTCGGATCGATCAGTCATGGGCCGATTTTAGGCGTCGTCAGGCCGCCGGCACGTCCAGGCGGATTTCGGCGTCGGTCGAGGTGAACCGTCGGCTCCAGGTGGTGCCCGGCCACCGGTAGTGCACTTCGCCGGTGTCCGGACGGTAGTCAGCGGTGTAGAGCGTCCCAAAGCCGTTGGCGTAGTGCGGGCTTCGCAGCGGCGGGCGCAGGAATTCCTCGGCGACCTGATCCGCCGGCAGCTGCTCGGCAAGCAGGCCGCGTAGGTGCGCTTGGCGTTCCAGGCTGCGAAATCGCCGGGCGTGCGCGGCGTCCTCCGGCTCGTCGAACCGGTGGTTGGTGGCCAGCGGACAGTCCCGCTGCTCGAACACACCCGGAGCCAGGTAGACGGTTCGGTAGTCACCGGTGCGGTCGGTCAGCGTCAGGTTGTAGGACATGGCAACCGGAATGCGGGCCACCGTGGCGACCGCCTCGTCGACGGTCGCTGCCACTTCCAGCAGGTAGCGCACCACCAGGGGAATGCCGAATCCGGTCCCGCTGCCTCGGGCGCCGCCGAACGTCAGCGAGATGGCCAGCCCATCGGAATTCATCCCGTCCAGCAGGCCCCAGAGGCAGTCGCTGGTTCCGATCACCTGGCGCTCGGAGAACCGGGTCGACATCACCACCTGCTCGAACAGGTCGGGGTGGTAGTCGTAGTTGCGGATCAACGCCCGCGGCCCGGTGGTGGTGACCACCTGCGAGCAGGCCGGCGCGAAGGCCGGCATATTCCACCCGGTGAGCATCGACGCCGCGGTGGCATCCCGGCCGGTCATCGCAACCAGGCCCGCCCAGGTCGGATGCAGTTCGGGCAGGTGCCGGCGCAGGGCGTCCTCGGCCTCGGAAACTGTCGGGCGCCTTCCGGTTCCGGGCCGCAGATACCAGGACCGGTAGCCCGGCCAGGTGGCGTCGTACAGCGCACGCCATCGCGGCCCGGGGCGGTCTTCGTGGAACGCATGCAGGGCGATGGACTGCACCGGGGCGGCTTTCGTCATGTGTCAAGGTCTACCTGACAACCGACCATGCCGTCAAGGAAACCCTGACGACGCCTGGATGCCATAGTCTTTTTCAACGTCGGCGTAAATGGGGCCGGCGCCAATGGGGAGGACTCTTGTCGTGAAGCTGTCACCACTTCGTCTGATCGGCACCGCAATGCTCGCGGTGGCGCTACCGCTGTCGGCGACCGCCTGCGGAGGGGGTGGTGAGGGCTCGGGCGCCGGCGACAAGATCGTCATCGGCACCAAGTTCGACCAGCCCGGCCTGGGAACGAAGAACCCGGACGGTTCGATGAGCGGATTCGACGTCGACGTCGCCCGCTACGTCGCCAAGGAACTCGGCTATCCCGAGGACAAGATCGAATGGAAGGAATCACCGTCGGCCCAGCGCGAAACGCTGCTGAGCAACGACCAGGTGAAGTTCATCGTGGCGACGTACTCGATCACCGATGCGCGCAAGCAGAAGGTCGACTTCGCCGGGCCCTACCTGCTCACCGGTCAGAGCCTGCTGGTGAAAGCTGACAACACCGACATCGCCGGCGCCGAGTCGCTGCAGAACAACAAGAAGCTGTGCTCGGTGTCGGGATCCACTCCGGCACAGCGCATTAAGGACAAGTACTCCGGCGTCCAGCTCCAGCAGTACGACACCTACTCGGCGTGTGTGGAAGCGCTGCGCAACGGGGCCATCGACGCCGTCACCACCGACGAGGTCATCCTCGCCGGGTATGCCGCGAAGTCGCCGGGCGAGTTCAAGATCGTCGGCAAGCCGTTCTCCGAGGAGCGCTACGGCATCGGACTGAAGAAGGACGACGCCGAACTACGGACCAAGATCAACGACGCGCTGGCGAAGATGGACGCCGACGGCGCTTGGAAGGCGGCCTTCGACAAGAACCTCGGCCCGGCCGGGCTGACCGCGCCGACCCCGCCGCCTATCGACCGGTACTGAGCCGGGTGCCGCCCGTGGGGGCGGGCAACAGTCACATCTGCCGGCAGGCCGGTCCGCGGGGCAGGCTGCCGTCCAGCCGCCCGGCGTCGACCACCCGCAGCACGGCGGCGCCTTCCTCGTCGGAGGCCTCCAGGTCCACCTCCACCTCGATGCCCCAGTCGTGGTCGCCGGCCGGGTCGTCGAGGATCTGGCGCACCCGCCACACCCCGGGTTGGCGGTCGATGATGAGCAGGGCCGGTCCGCGGGCGTCGGCGCTCAAGCCCACATCGCTGTGCTCGGCGAAGTAGTCGCCGATGACGTCCTCCCAGCGAGCAGCCGTCCACCCCGACGCCCCGTTCAACTGGCTGTCCAACTCGCCCAACGAATCCCAGCGCCGCCGCGCGAACAGCTCCACCCGCCGGAACAGGGCGTTGCGCACCATCGCGGTGAACGCCCGCTGGTTGCCGGTCAGCGGGCGCGGGCGGGCCGGCACCGCCACCGGCGCGGTCAGCGGCTGATCCGGGCTGGTGAGCTGCTCCCACTCGTCGAGCAGGCTGGAGTCCACCTGACGGACCAGCTCGCCGAGCCACTCGACGACATCGGTGAGCTCCTCGGTCCGCGCGGCGGCCGGCACCCCCGACCGCAGCGCCTTGAACGCATCCGAGAGGTAGCGCAGCACCGCCCCCTCCGAGCGCACCAGGCCGTAGACGCTGACGTACTCGCGGAACGTCATCGCCCGCTCCCACATTTCGCGCACCACCGACTTCGGCGACAACCGCCCGTCGGCAGCCCACGGATTGCTCTGCAGGTACACCTCGAAGATGTGTCGCAGCAGCTCCTCCAGCGGCTTGGGATAGCTGACGTCATCCAACAGCGCGATGCGCTCGTCGTACTCGATGCCGTCGGCCTTCATCTGCGCCACCGCCTCGCCGCGGGCTTTCTTCAGCTGCGCCGCCAGAATCTGCCGCGGGTCCTCAAGAGTGGCCTCGATCACCGAAACCACATCCAGGGCAAAGGTTTCCGACGCCGGGTCCAGCGCCTCGATGGCGGCCAGGGCGAACGTCGACAGCGGCTGGTTGAGGGCGAAGTCGGCCGGCAGGTCCACCGTCAGCCGGTACCGGCGCCCGTCAACTTCGGGTTCGGGCAGCCGCTCCAGCACCCCGGCCTGCAGCAGCGAGCGTGCGATGCCGACCGCCTCCAGGATGTGGGCGAGCTGGCGCTTGCGCGGTTCGTGGTTGTCGGTCAGCAGCCGGCGCATCGCGATGAACGGGTCACCGGGGCGGTCGACGACGTCGAGGATCATCGCCGTGGAGACCCGCATGTTCGACGTCAACGGTTCCGGCGCCGCCTCGACGAGCCGGGTCATGGTGGCCTCGCTCCACGGCACCATGCCCTCGGGGACTTTGCGGCGCACCAGTTTCCGGCGCTTCTTGGGATCGTCGGCGACCTTGGCGAACTGCTTGAGGTTGTCCACCTCGTGATCGGGGGCCTGCACCACCACGGTGCCGGCGGTGTCGTAGCCGGCGCGGCCGGCCCGGCCGGCGATCTGGTGGAACTCGCGGGCGTTGAGCAGCCGGGTGCGGGTGCCGTCGTATTTGGACAGCGCCGAGAAGACGACGGTGCGGATCGGCACGTTGATGCCCACGCCGAGCGTGTCGGTGCCGCAGATGACCTTCAGCAGCCCGGCCTGGGCGAGCTGCTCGACCAGCCGCCGGTACTTGGGCAGCATCCCGGCGTGGTGCACCCCGATGCCGTGGCGCACCAGCCGCGACAGCGTCGAGCCGAACGCGGTGGAGAACCGGAACCCGCCGATCAGTTCGGCGATGGCCGCCTTCTCGTCCTTACTGCACACGTTGACGCTCATCAGCGCCTGCGCCCGTTCCAGCGCGGACTGCTGGGTGAAGTGCACCACGTAGACCGGGGCCTGGCGGGTGTCCAGTAGTTCGGCGATCGTCTCGTGCATCGGTGTGGTGGCGTACGAGTAGTACAGCGGCACAGGACGTTCCGCATTCGCGACGAGCGCGGTGGGTCGCCCGGTGCGCCGGGTGAGATCCTCGCGCAGGAACGTCACATCGCCCAGAGTGGCCGACATCAAGAGGAATTGGGCCCTGGGCAGCTCCAACAGTGGCACCTGCCAGGCCCAGCCGCGGTCGGGGTCGCCGTAGAAATGGAACTCGTCCATCACCACCACACCGATGTCAGCCTCGGCGCCTTCGCGCAACGCGATATTGGCCAGCACCTCGGCGGTGCAAGCGATGATCGGCGCCTCGTGGTTGACCGCGGCGTCGCCGGTGAGCATGCCGACATTGGCCGCCCCGAACACCGAACACAGCGCAAAGAACTTCTCGCTGACCAACGCCTTGATGGGCGCGGTGTAGTAACTGCGGGCACCCGCGGCCAGGGCGGCGTACTGCGCGCCGGTGGCCACCAGTGACTTCCCGGAACCGGTCGGGGTGGCCAGGATGACGTTGGCGCCGCCGAGCAGTTCGATCAGCGCCTCTTCCTGGGCCGGATACAGGGCAGTGCCGCACGCTTGGGCCCAGGCCGCGAAGGAGGCGAACAGCGCGTCGGGGTCGGCGCCCTCGGCGCGCAGTGCGGAAAGGTCGCCGGGATCGGCGAGCAGGGTGGGGGAGTCGGTGCTCACGGGGGCGGGCTCAACGCCGCTCAGCCCGCCGCCCATTGCTTGGCGGCCTCGAGGTCGTCGAGACCGAACAGCTCCACCTCGCCGGGGATCATCCAGGCCAGCGCGTGCAGGGCGTGGCGGATCCACTCCTTGTCGGTGACCACGGCGGTGCGCTTGAACGCGCGCAGGTGCGTGATGGTGCTGAAGCCCTGTTTGATGTCGGCGAGCAGCCCGCCCGGGCCGAATCCCTCGTAATCGGGTCCGATGACTTCGACGAAACGGATCTCGTCGGATTCCAGCATCCGGTCCAGGGTCGGTTTGAACTGGCGAAAATCCTCGGCGGTGACCCGTCCTGACACCCGGATGCCGGCGACGCCGTCGGGCATGTCCTGCATTTCCTCGATCATGGCAACCTCCCTCCACCTTGACGATAGGCCGCT